>NZ_JBFBIK010000006.1:0-131160 GCF_040685555.1 Sphaerisporangium sp. NPDC088356 | reverse complement strand
TCTACCAACGCCACCGCACCGGCAAAGACCGCTGGACCTACACCTACCTCCCACACCGGAAAAGATCGCCGGCCTCTGCCCACCTTCCACACCAGCCGCGCCCACACCCCCGCACGTAGAAGGCGAGCCGCCACTGCCGGATACAGAGACACCCATCACACCACCGGGTGCGGAAACTCCCATCACGCCACCGGACACAGTCCTGAGCAATTGTGAATCCGAAGTGTGAGGTCGGATGGCTACGGTGGTGGCATATGGCATGCCCGCACATCAAGGCCGGGACGGACGTTCACGGCCGTGATCAGCAAGTAAGCCGGTCGGCGACGCGGGCCACCTCGTCCAGCAGGCAGTGATGATTGTTCCGGTGGAGTTCTCGAGGGCACCCGCGTCACGTGTTCGAGCTGTCACCGTGGATGCGTTAGGCGCGAATTGGTGAGAGCGGGCCGCCGGGCCCCTGGAAGATAGAGCCCGAGCCGCAGCGTGTGCAGCGCGCGGAGGCGAGGACCAGCTATGAGGCGGCAGGCATCGGCGCCCTGGGTCTCTGCATGGCCCGATCGCATTTCTTGGCATCCCCGGCGAACTTGATCCATCCGTCGTCTACTTGGAGACTGCACTCGTATCCACACCCAGTCCCGGTGTCAGGACGGACCATGAGACGGATTCTCATCTGGATCGGCATCAACTTCGACGTCCTTATAGCGCTTGTGCTGGCGGTGATCATCAGTGCCTTGGACATTGCCGGTATCGCTCCGGACGGTGCCGTCAGCAATGCCACAGTCGCCACCCTCGCGGTGCTGGCCTTCGTCATGTTACGAAGCCGGATGCGCGCGGAATCGGCCGAGGGCAGCGTTGAAAGCGCCATTGAGGCCACCAATCGTAAACTCGACCTCCTCCCGGCCCTCTTGCAGGAAAACTCTGCGGTACGGCTGACAAAGGGCGAGGAGTTCAAGCGTTTTCTGGCCGACGCTCGCATGGACACCGATCGTTGGATCTTCAAGGGGTCGACAGGAGCGTATGTGCGTGCTGTCACGCTGCCCGAGTGCGTGGAGAACGCCCGTCTGGGGAGGAAGGCGTTGATCGTCCGGTTGGAGATCCTGGATCCGGCCGACACGCGACTCTGTCATCGCTTCGTCCGACTGCACCAGAGCCTCGCCACGAGGGCTGACAGCCCAGAGCGGTCCTGGACGATGGACGGGACACGGAGGGAGCTTTACGCGACGATCATCGCGGCCTGCTGGCACCAGCAACGCTACGAGCTTCTTGACATAGAAATCGGATTTTCGTCGGTTGTGTCGACGTTCCGCTATGAACTGTCGTCTCGTTACCTTTTCATCAGCCAACGGGGGCCGGACTTTCCCGCCACGGTGCTGACGGGGGACACGCTGGCTCTGGACTGCTGGGGTACCGAACTGCACGCCAGCCTTCAGCAGGCGCGCACCTTGTACGTGAAACAGGCCAAGGACGTGCTGTTGTCCGACTCCGCGACGGCGGAGGAGGTGCGGGCACTCTTCTCCCGGCTCGACATGTCCCTGCCGCAGGAATATACCGACGGGGACGTCGAGGAGATCGTCAATATGGCGTTGGGGGCTTCCGACCCCTACCAGCAGGCCGCGAGATGGGGATGATCGAGCGAAAACGTTCCGGCAGCGACTTCATGCGGTGCCGCGCGGAGGCCTTGTCCTTCACGCCGTCCCTGAGCGCTTGAGCCGATGCTCAGATCGGGCTGATTTCCTGATACCAGGAGCTTTCCTGATACCAGGAGCAGGGAAACCACTCCTGCCAATAGGGGTCCCAGCACCAGTAGCCGGCAGCCTTGGATCCGGCAGCCTTGGATATGGCCGTGATTTGGATGGATCTCTCGGCCGCAGGCGGCTCCGATGTGTAGGGAACGACCGCGGCCACGAGCGCGGCTGCGGCGAAGGCGGCGGCGAATATCCGACGAGATCTCACTGAGGACTCCTTGCGCTCACCCGGGAACTCCAGGCTTTCGTTGCTGGAGAACGTGGCAATGCACTGCGGCGAATGGGCCGATGGCCTGATGCTAGAGCGCCTGGTGAGACCAGAACAGCTACAACCTACTGTCTCCGTAACGGCATGGGCACAAATTGTTACCTATGAGGCACTATGTCACCTGCCGCAAATTCGTCCGATTCGCCGGTGTGCACCGGACGATCACATGGAGCACTGTGTTTTGAGCGCGCTTGTCCAGGACGCCGTCTATGTGGTCAAAGCCGTGGCGGGTTCTTAGTAGTGGGGGAGTTCCACAGGGGCGTGGAAGGTCATTTTGAGGTGGGAGGCCGTGGTGGTCATCAGAGCGCGTTTGGGGAGGCCCAGCTCGCTGAGTTCCTTGGCGATGGGGTGATTGCCGAGCCTGATGAGTGCTCCGCCTGGGCGGGCGCGTAAGCCGCGGGGGCGCATCGTCCAACTGGTGCGCCTGGTCACGCCGTCAAGACGGGAGTAGGCGTCCATCGGGGTGGGGCCGGTGACCACGGGCATCCCCGGACGGATCAGCAGGTCGAGGACGAGACGTCCGTCCTTGCGCAGGACGCACCGCTTGTACGGCGAGGTGAGCCGGAGGTCGATCTCCGCAAGCTCCTTGGGGAAGCCCCAGATCGTGCGCCCGGCCTCCATGGTGAAGCCCTGGTCCACGGGGAGCCAGTGGATGAACGCCCCGGTGCCGTTCAGACGAAGGTCCTTCAACCCCGACAGCACCCCGCGCGTGGGCGGGCGCCCGGCCTCCGGCGGGCGGACCATGAACGCCACACCGAACTCGTGGTAGGAGTCGAGGTCACTGTCGCCGTAACGGACGAACGCCAGCGTGCACAGGGCCTTGCCGGGGAGCACCTCGGTGACGTCGACGTCGGCATAGGCGAGCACCGCCCGGGCGGCGTCGGCGCGCACGAGATACATCGCGCTGCACATCGTGGCATCCCTGACCTCCACGGGCATACTGACCCGGCGCCCTTGGATGAGATGGCTAGCCATAACGTCCAGTACACCAACCCGAGCTGCGGGACGCCAGCCGTACAAGAACGACAGAACTGAACGACCTGGTGAACGGGGCGTGCGGGTGGACGGGCGAGATGGCCCTGTTAAGGCCATCGTTCGGGCAGACCTCCACCTGGCCCGAGAGCCGCGGGTGTTTGTGTGGAGACAGGAGGGTTTGTGAGGGGGGTGCGGGGCGAGGTTGGAGGGGTCGCTAAATTGCGAAGCACCCTGCTCTCTATAAGACCCCGCGTTCTACAAGAGCGCGCTCTATAAGATCCTGCTCGTCTAGAAGGAGCGTGCGTGTCCCCCGACGTACCCCGGCCGCCCCTGGGTGGGCGCATGGTGCTGATACTGGCTCTGGCCTGCGGCGTCAGCGTGGCCAACGTGTACTTCCCGCAGGCCATCAGCCCGCTCGTCGCCTCCGGGTTACACGTGTCGCCGGACTCCGCCGCCCTCGTCGCGACCGCGGCGCAGGTCGGCTACGCGGTCGGGATCTTCCTGCTGGTCCCGCTGGGCGACCGGCTGCCGCACCGTCCGCTCATCGTCACCCTCCTCTCGCTCACCGGCCTCGGCCTGCTCGCCGCGAGCGCCGCGCCCGCGCTTCCCTTCCTGGTGGCCGCGAGCGCGGTCGTCGGTGTCACTACGGTCGTCCCGCAGGTCATCATGCCGATGGCGGCCGGGTTGGTCGCCGACGACCGGCGCGGGGCCGTGGTCGGAACGCTGCTGGGCGGTCTCCTCGGCGGCATCCTGCTCGCCCGCACCTTCAGCGGGACCCTTGGAGAATGGCTTGGATGGCGTGCCCCGTACGTCGTGGCCGCGGCGCTCGCGCTGCTGCTCGCGGTGGTCCTCGCCTTCGCCGTGCCCACCACGAACCCGCCGTCACGGCAGCGGTACCCGTCGCTGCTGGCCGAGTCGCTGCGTCTGCTGCGCACCGAGCCGGACCTGCGGCGCTCGTGTTTCTACCAGGCGACGCTGTTCGCCGGCTTCACCGCCGCGTGGACCAGCATCGCCCTGCTCGTCAGCGGGCCGGTGTACGGCCTCGGAGCCCAGGCGGTGGGGCTGATCGCCCTTGTGGGGGCCGGAAGCGTCTTCTGCACGCCCGCCGCAGGACGCTACATCGACCGCCGAGGCCCGGACCCGGTCAACCTGGCCTGCATCCTCGGCGCCATCGCGGCGGCCGGCGTGCTCCTTGCCGGTGGCCTTGGCGGCGCCATCGGGCCGGCCGCTCTGGTGGTCGGAATGCTGCTGCTCGACATCGCCGTGCAGTGCGGTGGGGCAGCCAACCAGGCCAGGATCTTCGCCCTGCGTCCCGAGGTACGCAGCAGGCTCAACACCGCGTACATGACGTGCTCGTTCGCCGGCGGCAGCGTCGGATCGTGGCTGGGAGTCCGCGCCTACACCACCCTGGGCTGGGCGGGCGTGTGCGGGCTCCTCGCGCTGGTCGCGGTGCTGGCCCTCGGACGACATCTGGTGCGCCGGGCGCCCCGCCCGCACCCGGCCGTGGCCGAGCAGGCCGGAGAGGACACTGGCGCGATCCGCTGAGGACGGCGGACCGGGTCAGGCCGGGACGACGCGGAGCACTCGGTTCAAACGGGTCAGGCCGGTACGACGCGGTGGACGGCGGAGGCGGGGACGCGTACCGCCCACCCCTCCAGCCTGGCGACGAAGTCCCGCGCGTGGTCCGGCCAGTGGTAGTGGCCGCGGGCTTCTGCGTACCCGCGCGTGGCCAGCACGGCCCGCCGTTCGGGATCGTCACGTAGCCGGAGTACGGCCTGCTCCGCCGCGTCCACGTCCCCGTAGGGGACGATCATGCCGCAATCCGTACGCCCGACGATCGAGGCCGCCATGGGCAGCGGGGTGGTGATCACTGGGATGCCTCTGGCCATGTACTCGATGACCTTGGTTGGGAGGGACTGCCGGTAGTTGGGCACGTCGTGCAGGAGCGAGAGCCCCGCCAGCGCCCCCTGGGCCATGCGCAGCGCGTGGTCGTTCGGCACGTACCCGAACCAGTCGAGCAGGCCCTCCCGCTGCGCGTCCCGCAGCATCGGGCGCACCGACGCGTCCGCGGGTCCGATCAGGTCGAGGCGGATCCCGTACGGGCGGAGCCTGCGAGCCAGCTCCAGCATCTCGGCGACGCCCCTGGCCTCGGACAGGTGGCCGACGTAGACGATGCGGTTGGCGCCCGGCGGGGGCGGCGGCGTGGCCGGTACGTACGTGGTGTTCGGGATCACCGGGTGATTACCGGCGAAGCGGTCGCGGTAGGCGGCCTCGGCCAGGATCAGGTGCAGGCGGCGCTCCGCCCGCCTCTCGATCCCGTTGATCAGGTGCGGGAGCATCCAGCGCGCGGACTCGGAGAGGTAGGGCTTGGTGTCCAGGGCCCCGACGATGTCCTCGTGCACGTCCCACACGGTCGTGGGGCGGCGCCGTGGCAGCGCGAACAGCAGCTCGATGTCGTGGACGAGTAGTAGGTCGGCGTCCTCGCAGCCCTTCCTGAGCGCGCCGCGGGCCGCGTTGAGCGCGTGCCCTCGGCGCAGGCCGACGGCGCGCGGCACGTCGATCGCGCGGATCTCCTGAGGCGGAGTGACGTTGCAGTGGGTGAACGGCGCGATATAGGTGACCTCGTGCCCGGCGTCGAGCAACGCGCGGACCTGCCGATGCATGATCCGCGCGTCCTCCGGGTGGTGGACGATCGTGCCGACACATACCTTCATATGTCGATGCTGGGTGGCGTTCCCTTACTGGCCGGATGCGCACCGTGAATCAGGGTGGAAATGCCGCTGAACATCAGCCTCTCGGGCGGGCCCCGGCCGGCCTACGCGGAGGGCCTGCGGTAGAGCCACACCAGGCGCGGCTCCAGCAGCCACTTGAAGACCGTGCGGGTCTCTGGGAGGCAGAGGACGATGGCCAGCGCGAAGCAACTGCTCGTGATGGCCATGACGCCGAGCGGGCCGTGCAGCCACGGGGCGCTCAGCCAGCCCATCTCCTTGGCGATGAGCACCGGCACGCCGTGGAGCAGGTAGCAGTAGAGCGTGCGCGTGCCGAGGTCGGAGAACCAGGTCGTCCTGCGCGGCACCAGCGCCAGGACCGCCACCGAGACGGTCAGGGCGGCGATCAGCAGGGCCGTGCGCATGCCCATGCCCATCCACCACGACAGGTGGAGCTCGGCGTAGCTGTCCTTGAAGTAGATCGGGCCGAGCGGCACGCGCTTGGAGATCAGGATCGCCACCCCGGCCGCCCCGACGAGCACCACCGCTGACGCGATCTTCACCCAGAGGCGGTTCAGCATGTCGAAGTGGCGCGGCTGGAGCCAGAGGCCGAGCACGAAGAACGGCATCAGGCCGAAGAAGCGGTCCATGCTGAAGTCACCCGGCAGATCGGACAGCCCGGCGAGCAGGTAGACGGCGACCGCGATCGGCAGGGGATAGCGCATGCGCTTCCACACGGGCGTGGAGAGGCGCCAGAGGAGCAGGGCGAGGAGGTACCAGTTGAGCCACGCCGGGTCGATGATCGTCAGGCTCCACTTGTGGCCGAGCGCGAGGCGCAGCACGGCGTAGCCGATCTCCACGATCACGTACGGCACCAGGAAGGTGTCGACGAGCTTGTTCGTCTTGGCGTTGGAGTTCCAGAAGTTCCTGCTCAGGTAACCGCTGATGAGCACGAACAGCGGCATGTGGAACACGTAGATGAACAGGTAGGCCGACCGGGCCGAGTGCGTCGCGAGCGTGGGCACCAGGGAGTGCCCGGTGGCGACCAGCGCGATGAGCACGAACTTCACGTTGTCGAGATACGGCTCGCGCGGGCGCTTCACCGGCGCGGGGGCGGGGGCCTCCTCGGGCTCGGGCGTGGCGTCGTCCCACGCGGCCTCGCCGACGCGCACAGGCGGACGGGCACCATGCTCCCCGGCACCGGGCTGCCCGGCCCAGGAAGGAGGAGCATCGGCGGCGTCCGGTATCGAACGCCGCTCCCAGTACGAGAAGCCGTCGGAGACGGTGCCCTCAGACTGCTCCTGCTGACCCGGTGGCACCTCCCACGCGGGCACGGGAGCGACGGGGCCCCGCACGGGTGCGGCCGGCTGCGGTACGTCGCGCAGGGCCGTGCCGGACGTCGGCTCGTCCCATGTGGGCCTGTCGAAGCTGAACGTCTCGGGGTCGTCGTCGCCCGGCGCCGGGCCGGTGTGCTCGCCGGAATGGGCGTGGACGCCGTGCCGGGGCTCCCTGGCGGCGTTGGCGGCCTGCTCCGCGACCGGCCAGAGGGGCTCTGGGGGGCGCTCGCCGGTGTGAGGGCGCTGCCGGTCCCAGGCGCCGGTCGGAGGCTCGGCGTAGTCGGGGACGGGCCAGCGCGC
The DNA here is from genome assembly GCF_040685555.1 of Sphaerisporangium sp. NPDC088356. Classification (NCBI taxonomy): domain Bacteria; kingdom Bacillati; phylum Actinomycetota; class Actinomycetes; order Streptosporangiales; family Streptosporangiaceae; genus Sphaerisporangium; species Sphaerisporangium sp. NPDC088356. The sequence continues at coordinate 123,830 of NZ_JBFBIK010000006.1, read as the reverse complement.
CGTCGGCGCGTCCTCGCCGGAGTCCGCGGCCGGGGCAGGGTCTGTCGGTGCCGGTCCTCGACTGGCGGTGGCCCCTACCTCGTCGGCGTCGGTGGAGACGCCGTCGGTGCGTGGAGCCGGAACCTGGAAGGAGGATCTGGTGTCACTCACGGGGGAAACGCTCAGCTATCTGTCGGGAGACCAGGGGTAGCTTCTGACACTGGAAGGTGCCCTCGAAGGGTGGCGGAATGGTGCGGGCGGGCGCGCCTGCCAGGTGATCCACCATAACGCCCTCGTCAGGGATTGTCGCGACGGAGCCGGAAGTTGGACCTGGGGGAACCATGAGAAACGGCCCGGCCCCACAGGGTGACCGGGCCGTTCCCTTGATCGCTCAGGTGCTGCAGACGTCCGTCTTGGAGTCCACCACGCGAGCGCTGTCAGGGATGGTGACCGGCACCTTGACGCCCTTGAAGTCGGCGCCGATGACCAGCTGGATCACCGGGCTGCCGGGCGCCGGAGTGGCCTCCGCGCCCGCGGAAGGCGTCGCCGACACCGTGGGGGTGAAGGGGGTGATGAGCCCGGCCGTCACCTTGCCCCCGGCGGGGGTGACCTTGGTCATCAGCTTCGCGGCCACCGGGGCGGCGTAGTCGGGGCCGGCGGCCGAGCCCTTGGCGTAGAGCACCATGGTCTGCGGCCGGTCGGTGCCGTCAGGCTTGCGCGCGTCGCCCACCTGGGTGACCTTGAAGCCCTGCGCCGACAGCGCCTCGGCGACCTCCTTGGCCTTGCCCGCGGTGTTGGTGCCGTTGACCACCTGGATCCGCACCTGACCAGGCTTGATCGCCGGCTTGGCGGGCGCGGAGGAGGCGGACGACGCCGCGCTGGGCTTGGCCGTCGGGGTGACCTCGACGTCGGTGCGCAGCGACTCGAACATGTTCCCGGCGTCCGGCTGCTTCCACTGCACGCGGTTCTTGTTGGCGGGGTACGGCTCCCAGGGAACCGTGACGAACTTGACACCCTTGGCGGTCAGGCTGCGGGCGCTCTGCGCGATCTGGATCAGGGTGTCGACGTCGAGCTGCGGGTCCATCACCACTGACTGGGCGGCGGCCCTGACGAGGTTCAGGAGCTTGGTGGGGTCGGTCAGGGTGTCGCCGCTCGTCGCCTTCTTGGCCACCTGCGAGAGGAAGATCTGCTGGCGCTTGATGCGGCTGATGTCGCTGCCGTCGCCCAGGGAGTGGCGCGCACGCACGTACGCGAGCGCGGTCTCGCCCTTCACGACCTGCTTGCCCGCCTGGAGGTCCAGCTTGGCCTGCTTGTCGTGGACCGCCTGCGGCACGCAGATCTGGATGCCGCCGAGCGAGTCGACGATGGCCTTGAAGCCGGTGAAGTCGACCTTGATGTAGTGGTCGACGCGGATGTTGGTGGTCGCCTCGATCGTGTTGATCGTGCACCCCATGCCGCCCTCGTTGAACGCCGAGTTGATCATGTCGAGGCGGGGCGCGAGGGCCACCTTCGTCTGCGCGTTCTTGCACGCCGGGATCTGCACCATCGAGTCGCGGGGGAAGCTGATCAGCGTCGCCTTGTCGCGGTTCGGCGAGATGTGCATGAGGATGATCGTGTCGGTGCGCTCGCCCTCGTTGGCCATGTGCTGGCCGTACTTCTTGTTGTCGCCCGCACGGGAGTCGGACCCGATGAGCAGCACGTTGAGGGCGCCGGTGGAGTTGACGGGCCGGTTGGCGTTGAGGTCGCCGCTGACGTCCTCGGTGCGCACGTTGCCGAGCAGGTTGCGGTAGAGCGTGTACCCGGTCAGCGCGATCAGGACCAGTACGGACGTGAGCGCGATGCTGATCCAGGCCATCACCCGCGTGCGGCCGGCGCCCGCGCCACGGGGGTCCTTGCCGCCCCGGCGCCGCCCGTGCTCTCCGGGGTCGTCCGGCGGCGGAGGAGGAGGTGCGGGGGGCTCGGCGGGCGCGCCCTTGCGGCGGGACCGCTTCTCCCGCACGGGCGCGGCGCCCTGCGCGTTATAAGCGCCCGGGGAGCCGTAGGCGTCGGGGGAACCGTAGGCGTCCGGAGAGCCGTAAGCGTCGGAGGAACCGTAGCCGTCCGAGGAGCCGTAGGCGTCCGGGGAACCGTAAGCGTCGGAGGAGCCGTAGGCGTCCCTGGAGCCGTAGCCCTCACGCACGCCGTAAGGGTCACGTGAGCCGTGCGCGTCCGGCGCGCCGTATGCGTCCGGGGCGCCGTATGCGTCCGGGGCGCCGTAGGGGTCCTGGGAGCCGCCGTGCGGGGCCTCGGGCTCCTGCGGGCCCTTCGGGGCGGCCCTGCGGCGGCGCGGGCGCTCGGCCTCGGCGGGGGGGACGCCGCCTTGGGGTTCCGGCGCCCGGCCTCGGCCCGACCTGCGTCCGGGCTGGTCCGGATCCGCACGTTGGTTCCTGACCGTGGCGCCGTGTCGGTGCTCGCTCATTTCGTCATGAGGTTAGGTCACCGGCCCGGTTCTGGGCAGCATGATCCGGTGAAAAGGCTCATGATCATGAATCTCCAGAGGGGTCGACACGGCGGCCAAGCTTACCGACAGGAGGATATTTGCTGGAATATCCTTATTGGCTCCTTTACTGGAAATTCACAGACTTCGCAGGTAGTGCGGTCTCTGACTGATCCGCCTGTCTGGAGGTCATGAGGGCTGCGGCGAGACACGCCAGCGGCACCGCGGGCAGCACGTAGCGGTAGTCGAACTCGGCCGTCGCGGCCGGGATGACCAGCAACGACAGCGCCATGACCCACGGCAGCACCCACGACCCCTCCGCACCCGCGCCGGTACGTGCGGAGGGGTCCGCGTCCGTACGTGCGCCCGCGTCCGTACGTGCGGCGAGACGTGCGGCCGTACGGTGGGTCGTGCGCCGGCGGGCCGCCGCCACCACGGGAGGGGCCAGTAGCAGCGCCAGCAGCACCGTGCCGGGGAGCCTCGCCACGTCCTGGTAGGCCCGCGTCCAGCCCGCGAACGGTTCGGTGATCCGTGTGCCGATGGGCCCCCGCTCGTACCGCACGGCGAACTCCGCGCCCGCCGTGGCGGGGTCGCGGTCGGGCGGCGGGGGCGGCGCGGCGGGGAACTCGTAGTGGTCGTAGATCTGCTGGTCGGGATAGACCGGGCGGCCCCAGGCGAACGACCGGGCGAGCTCGGACAGCACCGAGGCCGCGTAGTCCACCGGCTGGCCGCGCAGGGCCAGGAGCGCGAACCGGCCCGCGAGCCGGTCGGTCCGCGCGGTGAAGGTGATGCCGGGCAGCGCCACCAGCGGCGAGCCGGCGGCCCAGACGTACTCCTGCGACGGGGGGCGGCGGGCGGGGGGGGTGGGGTCGCACAGCACCGCGAGGTCCGGCGGCGGGCGCAGGACACCGCAGTCGGCGAACGCCATCGTGCGGGCGTAGAGGAAGACCCCGTTGGAGCCGACGATGCCGAACCGGTGGTGCGCCGAGGAGAACCAGGCCGCGTACCCGGCGATCGGCACCAGGGCCACGACCACGAGCACCCCCACCAGCCGCACCCTCCGCGCGACCCCCCCGGACGCTGCGGACCCGGGACGCACCTCCGCCAGGCCCGGCCCCTCGGCCGACGCGGACCCGGGAGGCACCTCCGCCAGGTCCGGCCCCTCGGCCGGTGCGGGCCTGAGACGGCGTGCCGCCAACAGGTGGTGTACGAGCAGCCAGCCCGCCACGACCGCGATCAGCGGCAGCCCCACCGTCCTGGTGAGCGTGGCGGTCGCCAGGAGCAGGCCGGTGACGCAGGCCGTACGCCAGGTCAGCGGCCCCATGGCGACGTAGACCGCCGCGACGACCAGGAACATGAACAGCGTGTCGGAGACCAGGAGGTGCTCCAGCTCGACCTGGTAGGCGTCGAGCAGCACCGGCGCCGCGGCCAGCGCGCCGACGAAGCCCGACCCGGTCCAGCCCGACCCGGTCCAGCCCGACCCGCCCCGGCCCGAGCCGACGCGGCCTGAGTCGACCCCGCCTGAGCGGACCCCGCCCGAGGCGACCTGGCCCGAGGGGACCCGGTCCGGGGCGTGCAGGCGGCGTGCGGCGGCGTAGACGAGCACGCCCGTGGCCAGGCCCAGCACGTGCTGGACGAGTGCCACGACCCCGAAGCTGTGGAAGGGCTCCAGCAGCCGGAGGAACATCGAGTACCCGGCGGGCCGCACGAGGTCGGGCCGGGGCCGCATCGCGGTGACCACGTAGGTGTAGGAGTCGGGGAACCAGAGGGCCGGCCGGTAACCGATCATGGCCAGCGCCCGCAGCACCACCCCGGCCGACAGCACCGCGGCGAACCACCGGTGCCGCCCCGCTGTCACCACGTCATCCCCCACGCACCAACGATCGAAGGGCCGGACGGCACCGCGGCGAGCCACCGACGGCGCCCGGGTGTCACCACTTCATCCCCCACACTCGAACGATCGACGGGCCGGGCCGTACGCTACCCGCTTCCACCGGCCGCGCCCGCATCCACGCGGGGCGTTCCTGAGGCTAGGCTCGCGGCACAGATGGACGGTACCTGGCTCGATCACGCGCGATGGCCGTCGGCGGGCCGGGTGCTCGCCGCAGTGTCGATCATGCCTGCCCTCGCGCTGACCGGCTGGCTGCTGGCGGGGCTGCCGCTGCTCCTGCTCGGCTGGTTTCGCCCGCTGCCCATGCTGCTGCTCGGCGGCGCGCTCGCCGCCGCCCTGTCCGTGTACGGCGCGCGGCTGGCCCGCGAAGGCGAGGCGGCCGACGCCACGGCCTGGCACGCCGCCGCCACCTTCGGCATCGCCGCCGCCTCCGTGGTGTTCAACGGGGTCTTCCACAGCGAGCAGCTCGTGATCCGCAGGGATCCCGCCACCTACGCCCAGTACGCCATCTGGCTGGCGGGCCGAGGGTCCCTCCCGATCCCGTACGGCACGGCGGCCTTCGGCGGCGCGGATCCGGCGCTGGTCCCGGCCAGCGTGGGCGTCTACGACCACGGCGGCGCGATCGTGCCGCAGTTCATGCCGGGGGCGCCGATCATCCAGGCCATCGGGCAGTGGCTGGGCGGGGTCTCCGGCCTGCTGCTGGTGCCCCCCGTGCTCGGCGGCCTGGCCGTGCTCACCGTCGCGGGTGTCGCCGCCCGGTTCGCCGGGGCGCGCTGGGCCCCGCTCGCCGCGCTGGCCTTCGCGGTCGCGCTGCCGATCCTGTACACCTCGCGCACCACGTTCAGCGAGATCCCGTCGCTGATCCTCATCTTCGGGGGCATCGCGCTCGCGTTCGACGTCTGTGCCCGCCGTCCCCGCCGTCCCCGCCATGCCCGCCCGCGCGCGGCGGCGCTCGCCGGGCTCGTCTTCGGCCTCGCCGTCCTGGTGCGCATCGACGGGCTCAGGGACGTGCTGCCCGTGGCGGCGTACGCCGGGCTGCTGATCGCGTTGCGCCGGGGGAGCGGCCGGGGGGAGCGGTACGCGCGCATGGGCCCGCCGCTCCTCGGGGGCCTCGCCGTGGGCGTGGGGCTCGGCTTCCTCGCGGCGTACCTCCTGGCCAGGCCGTATCTCGACTACCTGTCCGACTCGGTCGTGCCGTTGCTCGCCATCTGCGCGGCCGTCCTCGCGGCCACGGCGGCGGGGGCGGTTCTCGGGCCGGTGATCATCCCGGTCGCCTGGAGGGCGGTGCGCACCGGCAGGGCCGCGCGGTGGCTGCCCGGGCTGGCGGCGGGCCTGGTGGCCCTGGTGACGCTCGGCCTGGCCGTACGTCCGTGGGTGCAGACCGTGCAGCGCGTGGCCACGGCCGAGGGCGACGTGCAGAACGCGAAGTTCATCATGATGACGCAGCTGGCCAACGGGTTGCCGCCCGACCCGAGCCGCCTCTACTACGAGAACTCCCTGTACTGGGTGATCTGGTACGTCGGCGTCCCGGTGGTCGTGCTGGCCACGCTGGCCGCAGCGGTGCTGGCGCGGCGCATGGCGCGGGGCAGGGGGTTCGTCTGGCTGCTGCCGCTGGCGATCATCGCCTGGACGACCGTCACCACGCTCTGGCGCCCGGCCATCACCCCCGACCATCCCTTCGCGTCACGGCGGCTCGTACCGGTGATCATCCCCGGCCTGATCGTGCTGGCGGTCTGGGGGCTGCGCTGGATGTGGGCCAGGGCGCGGCAGGCGGGGTACGGGCCGGGCGTCCAGCGCACGCTGCTCGGGGTCGGTGGCGCGCTAGTGGTGCTCCCGGCCGCGGTGACCTCGATCGGCACGGCGTTCTCGCCCGTCGAGCGGGGGGAGGCGGCGGCGGTCGCGAGGCTGTGCGGCGCGCTGCCCCGCGACGCCTCGGTGCTGATCGTCGAGCGCGTCACCGGCGACCGGTTCACCCAGGTCGTCCGGGGCACGTGCGGGCTTCCGGTGGCCCAGGTGCGCCTTTCCGGCGAGGCGGGCCCCGCCGCGGTTCCCGGCGCCGACATCAACCTCGCGGCGCCCGCCGACGTGCGCCGCCTGGCCGGGCGCATCCGGTCCGCCGGCCGCCGCCCGGTGGTCCTCGCGGCGCGGCCCGCCCAGCTGGCCCCGTACGGCCCGGCCACCCAGGTCATGGAGCTCCGCACCCGCCAGGACGAGCGTTCCCTGGTCGACCCGCCGAACGGCACGTGGTCGCTGGCCATCGACGTCTGGATGGCCGTCCCCCCGCCCGGCCGGCCCTGAGCGGGCCGGGGACCCACAGGGCCGGGTCGCGCGAACCGGTTGACCGGTGACGACGGTGATCGGCAAAGTGGGCCCCGTGACCGCGCCCCTGGATCCGCCCGCGACCGAGGAGCTGTCGTTCGGCGGCGATCCCGATCGGGGGCCGAGGCTGCGCGCCTGGCTGTCGGCCCATCGGGGGCCGGTGGCCGCCGGGGTCGCGGTGGTCGTGCTGCTGGGCGCGCTCGCGGGCGGCGGGTGGTACCTCTACGACCAGTCGCGCAGGCCGCTCGCGCCGCCGGCCGGCCCGGTGCCCGAGCAACTCGGGTTCAACGTCGAGTTGTGCGACTCCGACCTGCCCCGCCGCTGCTCGGAGGAGGTCTACGACATCGCGGACGACCCCCGGCAGGTCGCGGACGCCGTGCGCGCCCTCCCGGAGGTGGCCTCGGTGAAGTTCATCAGCAAGCAGGACGCCTACGAGCTGTGGCGCCGGTCGTCGTCGCAGTACCTGGACCCCGCGTACCGGACCAATGTCAAGCCGGAGAACTTCCTGAACTCGATCACCGGCACCTTGCGCCGCTCCGCGGACTTCCCCCGGTTCGCCGAGCGGGTGCGGGCCTTCACCGGGGTGCGTGAGGTGTCCCGCCGGCCGACGAGCTTCTGGCGGGGCAAGGCCGACCTCACCGTCAACCTGTGCGGCAACGATCCGATATGGGAGGACCGGTGCGGGCCGGTGACCGACCGGCACGTCACCGAGGAGCAGAAGCAGGCCATCGCCGACCGCATCCGCTCGGTCGAAGGGGTGGAGAAGATCTACTTCGAGGATCGTGCCCACGCGCTGATGCTCCAGAAGCGCTACTACCCCGAGGGCCCCGGCTCCGCTCCGCCGCTGCTGCTCGCGAGCATGAACGAGGCCTTCCACGTGAAGGTCCGGGCCCCCGCGGTGGCCGAGCGGGTCATGCAGGCGGTCGAGGGCCTGCCCGGGGTCGCGTACATGTACGTCCCCAACTAGCGCCAGGGCGGCGGCGGCCTCGCATAGTGGTCCCCCGATCGGGAAGGCTGTGGTCAGCGGGTCCAGCCCCGCCGGTCCGTGCCCGCGGAGTCTCTCCAGGTGGCGACATAGTGGACTCGAAGGGCGGCTGGGCACTGTATCCTCGCCCGACGTGAGTGTGACCGAGACGCCTGAGACGGGATCCGCCGTGGAAGCGAAGCCGTACGTGACGATCGTCCTGCCCTGTTACAACGAGCAGGACCACGTCATCGAAGAGGTCGAGCGCATCTGCGGCGCCATGGACGTCAGCGGTTACACCTATGAGCTGGTCGCTGTGGACGACCACTCCACCGACGAGACGCTCGCCCGCCTGCGGGAGGCCGCCCCCCGGTTTCCGAGCATGCGCATCGTGCCGTTCCACCGCAACGGCGGCTCGGGCACCGTGCGGCGCATCGGCACGCAGGACGCGCTCGGCGAGATCGTCGTGTGGACCGACGCCGACATGACCTACCCCAACGAGCGCATCCCCGAGCTCGTGCAGCTCCTGGAGAAGGACCCGACGGTCGACCAGGTCGTCGGCGCGCGCACCAGCGAGCAGGGCTCTCACAAGATCCTCCGGGTGCCGGCCAAGTGGTTCATCCGCAAGGTGGCCGAGCGCCTGGCCGGCCAGGAGATCCCCGACCTGAACTCCGGCCTGCGGGCCTTCAGGAAGTCGGTCTCCCTGCCCTACCTGCGCCTGCTGCCTCCCGGTTTCTCCTGCGTGACGACGATCACGCTGGCGTTCCTGTCGAACCAGCACGACGTGCACTACATGCCCATCGAGTACAGCAAGCGGGCGGGCAAGTCGAAGTTCAGCTTCATCTCCGACGCCTACCGCTACATCCTGCAGGTGCTGCGCATGGTGATGTACTTCAACCCGCTCAAGGTGCTCATGCCGCCCGCGATCTGGCTGGTCGTGATCGGTCTGGGCAAGGGTGTCGTCGACATGTTCCGGCACCCGTTCTACTTCCCGGCGAGCACGGTCATGCTCGTCCTCTCCGGGCTGATCATCGGATCGCTCGCACTCCTGGCCGACCTGATCGTCCGGTCCCGGGGCGCCTGAGGTGCGGGTCGCGATCGTCGGGCCCGCCTACCCGTACAAGGGCGGCGGGGCCCAGCACACCACGGAGCTGGCGCACCGGCTGGCGGCCCTGGGCCACGACGTCGTGATCGAGTCCTGGCGTGCGCAGTACCCCTCCTTCCTGTATCCCGGGCAGCAGACGATCTCGGCGCCCGAGGGCAGGCCGTTCCCGCACGTCCGGCGTGACCTCGACTGGCGTCGTCCCGACGGGTGGGTCCGCTGCGGGCGACGGCTGCGCGGCGCCGACCTCGCCGTGCTGACCCTGCTGAGCTCCGTGCAGGTGCCCGCCTACCTGGGCATCCTTTACGGCCTGCGCCGCAGGAGCCCGGTGGTCGCGCTCTGCCACAACGTGCTGCCGCACGAGCGCAAGCCGTACGACGCCCCGCTGGTGAAGGCGTTGCTGCGGCGGGCCGACCGGGTGCTGGCGCATTCCGAGGAGCAGGCGGGGCTCGCCCGCGACCTGGCGTCCGCGCCGGTCCGGGTCGCCGCGCTGCCGCCGCACCTGCCCACGACCGCCGAGGCGAGGTCCGACGGCGGGGTTCGGCACAGGCTGCTGTTCTTCGGCATGGTCCGGCCGTACAAGGGGCTCGACCTGCTGCTGCGCGCGCTGGCCCCCGTGCCGGGCGTCTCGCTCACGGTCGCGGGCGAGTTCTGGGGCGGCCTGGACGAGACCCGCGCCCTGATCGCGGAGCTGGGCCTGGGTGAGCGGGTCGAGCTGCGGCCGGGGTACGTCCCCGCCGGCGACCTGCCCGCGCTGTTCGCCGGGGCCGACGCCCTAGTGCTGCCCTACCGCAGCGTCACGGCCAGCCAGAACGCCTGGCTCGGCCACGAGCACGGCCTCCCGGTCATCGCCACCCGCGTGGGGGCCCTGGCAGACCACGTCACCGACGGGGTCGACGGGCTGCTCGTCGAGCCGGGTTCGGCCGGGGCGCTCACCGAGGCGATCACCCGGTTCTACGCGGAGGGCGAGCCCGAGCGGCTGCGCCAGGGCGTGAAGGCCGTGGACCCCGACCCCTACTGGGCGGCGTACGCCGAGGCCCTGCTCTCCTCGGACGCCTGACCGCGCGCCAGCAGGAAGCCCAGCCCGGCCCACAGGACGTCGGCCAGGGTGAAGGCCAGCCGGGACACGATCGCGATGACCAGCGCGCGGGGAGCGTCCAGGAGGGGTGCGAGCACCAGCACCATGGCGCCCTCGCGGACCCCGATGCCGGCCGGGACGATCACGGTGAGCAGGCCGGTCACCCACGCGAGCGCGTACGCCCCGGCGGCGACGGCGAACAGCGATGGACCGCCGGGACGCATGTCGGTGAGCAGCAGCCAGATGTGCACGCCGTAGAACAGCCAGCCGATCATCGTCCACGCGGTCGCGGCCAGCATCGCCGGCCCGGACAGCACCCGGTCGAGCGGCTCCTTGCGCCCGATCCTCAGCACGAGGTTGAGCCCGAAGGTCAGCACCCGGGGGTGCAGGCCAATGACGATGAGCGGGATCAGCAGCAGCAGGTACCACGTCTGCCTGGCCACCGCCTGCGAGGTCAGGGGCAGCGTCACCGCCGCGAGCGCGAGCGCGCAGCCGAGCGAGGTCACAAGGCCCACCACCGTCGCGCCGAACGTGCGGCGGGGCGGGGAGCCGTGGTCGCGGGCCAGCTCCACCATCGCGGCGAACGCCCACACCGAGCCGGGGACGTACTTGCCGAGCTGTCCCATGAACAGGACCTTGGCGGCGACGCGCAGAGGCAGCGGGGAGCCGAACCCGGCCAGCACGGCCCGCCAGGCCAGCAGCATGAACCCGAGCCCGATGAGGACGGCGGCGAGGGACCCGGCCACCGTCCACCACGACAGCCCGCTCAGCGCGGCCACGGAGTCGTTCCAGTTCCTGCGCAGGCCGTACGTCAGGAAAGCCAGGGCGACGAGCGCCAGACCCACCCGGAGCAGGGGACTCGATCGCAGACGGCTCAGCATCCGCTCAGCGTACGGCCACTCGTTACCGGCTGGTAGGTTCTGCCCCGCATCGTTACTCCACGTGGAACCGTTCATGGTCAAGAGAGAGGAATCGGAGCCGCGCGCGCCGAACCCACTACTCTTGGGCGGCGTGGGTAAGGAACGCGTGGCGCAGCTTGAGTACTCCGAGCTTCAGGCCGCGATGCTGGATGAGGCCAAGCGACGCCGCAAGGCCGCCAAGATCATCGCTGTGCTCGCGCACTTCCTGGGCCGCGATCCCGATTCGCCGGTGCTCGACGGGCTGACCGTCGCCGACATCGGGTGCTCGGCCGGGTTCATCGCCGACGAGCTGGCTTCCGCGGGCGCTCACCGGGCTTTCGGGGTCGACATCGACGTCCCCGGGCTGCGCAGGGCGGCCGAGCGTTTCGGCAAGAGGGTCGAGTTCGTCTGCGCCGACGGCACCGCGCTGCCCTTCCCCGACGGGTCGATCGACGTCCTGGTGTTCAACCACATTTACGAGCACGTCGTCGACCCCGACGCCGTGGTCAAGGAGATGCACCGGGTGCTCGCCGGCGACGGCGTGCTGTATCTCGGCCTCGGCAACCGGCTCGGCGTGATGGAACCGCACTACAAGCTGCCGTTCCTGTCCTACCTGCCGCCGTCGCTCGCCGATCGCTACGTCCGCGCGTCCGGCCGGGCCGACCACTACTACGAGCGGTTCCGCACGAGGGGCGGGCTGCGCCGGATGCTCCGGGACTTCCACGTCTGGGACTACTCGTTCCCCGTGCTCGCCTCGCCGGAGCGGTTCGCCGGCACCGAGTTGTTCCCCGGCGCCGTCGGGCGCGCCGCCCAGGGCACGCTGGCGAGGACGCCCCGCGCCGCGCTGCGGGCGCTGCTGCCGGTCGTGCCGACCTACCTGTGGGTCGCGACCAAGAGCCCGCGCCGGCCCCTCGGCCCCGCCCTCCCGCAGCCTCCCGAGCCCGTACGCGCGCCGTGACGCGCAAGAAGCTCGTCAGGCTCGCCTTTCTGCTGGTGGCGCTGGGGTTCGGGGCCTGGGCCATCGCGGGGCGGTGGACACAGGTGGCCGACGGCTTCACCAGGCTCTCCTGGCCGCTCCTCGCAGGGTCCCTCGTCGCCGTGCTGGCGGCGCTGACGGCGGGCATGATGATGTGGCGGGCGCTGCTGGCCGATCTCGGCTCGCCGCTGCGGTTCCGCGACGCGGCCAAGGTGTTCTTCGTGGGGCAGCTCGGCAAGTACATCCCCGGGTCGCTCTGGCCGGTGCTCGCGCAGATGGAGATGGGCAAGGACCTCGGCGTCCCACGCCCCCGCAGCGCCGCCGCATTTTTCCTGACATATCCGATCTACCTGGTCAGTGGTCTCGCGGTGGCCCTCGTGACCCTGCCCGCGTTCGCCGGTGACTCGGTGGCGGGCTACGCGTGGATGCTCCTGCTGCTGCCCCTGCTGGTCGTGGGCCTGCATCCCCGCGTCGTCAACGCCGTACTCGGCTTCGGGCTCAAGCTGATCAAGCGGCCCCCGCTGGAGCGCCCGCTGACCCGCAGGGGCGTGCTCACCTCGGTCGGATGGGCCTTCCTGGGCTGGGTGGCGTACGGGGTGCACCTCGCGCTGATCGTCGCCGGGCTCGGCGCCCCCGGGCCGAGGGCACTGGTCCTGTCCGTCGGGGCGTTCGCACTCGCCTGGTGCCTGGGCTTCATCGTGGTCATCGCCCCGGCCGGAGCCGGCGTGCGCGAGGTGGCCATGGTGGCGGCCCTCGCGCCGGTGCTCGACGGGGGCTCGGCGATCGCGGCGGCGCTGTGCTCGCGCCTGGTCGTGTCGGCCGGGGACCTCGTCTGCGCCGGGCTCGCCGGCCTGGCCGCACGCCGTGCGGAGACCGTGCCGGCGGCGGCTCAGAGCGACTGATGTCTCCCCATTCGCCGCCGCCGAGAAGGATGAAATGGCCTGTGATTTCTCTCACGGATTCGGGGAGCATCGCAATAGAGTGAATCTGATGGGGATCGGCGGCGACGGTGCCGGCGGCAGCCGGTGGGACATTTCATTGCCCCTGCCGGTTCGCACGAGCAGGCGGCCTTCGCCCGCATCTGGTCTCCGTCCTTGACCGGCCCGGAGACCCGAGAGGAGCGATCGCTCTTGACGCCCCGAGTGCTCGTCGACGCCGCAGCCGTTCCCGCGGACCGCGGGGCCCTGATCCGCTATGTCGACGGACTCCTTGCCGCTCTCGACCGGGCGGGCGCCGATCTCGCGGTCGTCTGCCAGCGGGCCGACGCCGAGCGGTACGGCAAGATCGCCCCCTCCGCGCGCATCCTCGCCGGGCCTCCGGCGATCTCCAGCAGGGGCACCCGGCTGGTGTGGGAGCAGACCGGCATACCGGTGCTGGCCCGCCAGGTCGGCGCGCAGGTCATCCACGCCCCCTTCTACTCGATCCCCTTGCACTCCGGGCTGCCCACTGTGGCCACCGTGCACGACGTCACGTGGTTCACCGAGCCCGAGCAGCACAACCCCGTCAGGGCGTCGTTCTTCCGGGCCGCCACGCGCACCGCGGTCCGCAACTCCACGCGCGTCATCGTGCCCTCCAAGGCCACCCGCGACGAGCTCGTACGGGTGCTCGCCGCCGACCCGACGCGCATCGACGTCGCCTACCACGGGGTCGACACAGGGCTGTTCCACCAGCCCTCCGAGCAGGAGATCAAGAGGGCGGCCGACCGCCTCGGCCTGCACGGCCGTCCCTATGTCGCCTTTCTCGGCGCCTTCGAGCCCCGTAAGAACGTTCCGAATCTGGTGAAGGGCTTCGGCCAGGCCGTCAGCGACCTGCCATCGCCGCCCGCCCTGGTGCTGGCCAGCGGGGCCGGCTGGAACGACGAGGTGAACGCCGCGATCAGCGAGCTCCCCGTCACCGTGCGGGTCGTGCGCCCCGGCTACCTCTCCTTCGCCGACCTGCCGGGGTTCCTCGGCGGTGCGGTCGTGGTGGCGTTCCCTTCGCGTGGCGAGGGCTTCGGCCTGCCCGTCCTGGAGGCCATGGCCTGCGGCGCGCCCGTGCTCACCACCCATCGCACGTCCCTGCCGGAGGTCGGCGGGGAGGCCGTCGCCTACACCGAGCCCGACGCCGAGAGCATCAGGGACGCCCTGAGGACGTTGCTGGAGTCGGCGGAGCGGCGGGCGTGGCTCTCCACGGCCGGTATCGCCCGTTCACGGGAATTCACGTGGGATGTGTCGGCTGAGGCACATATGGTGTCCTACCAACGTGCGGTCGATCAGTGAGCTAGCCTCACGGTGTGACGGAGAGCTACTCGCCGGAGTCGGCGCACCTTGAGGCCATTCTCCTTGTGGGCGGGCAGGGCACGAGGCTCCGCCCCCTGACCCTGAGCACCCCCAAGCCGCTGCTCCCGACGGCCGGCGTCCCTTTCCTGGCCCACCAGCTGGCGAGAGCCAGGTCGTTCGGCGTGCGCCGGATCGTCTTCGCCACCTCCTACCGCGCCTCGATGTTCGCCGACGTCTTCGGTGACGGCTCGGCGTTCGGCCTCTCGCTCGAATACATGACCGAGGAGAGCCCGCTCGGCACGGGCGGGGCCATCCGCAACGCCGCCGAGGCGCTGACCTGCGGCGCCGACTCTCCGGTGCTCGTGCTCAACGGCGACATCCTGTCCGGGCACGACGTCTCCGAGCAGGTCGGGCTGCACGTCTCGCGCGGGGCCGCTGTAACGCTCCATCTGACCGAGGTGGACGATCCGTCGCGGTTCGGATGCGTGCCGAGCGACGCCGACGGCCGGGTCACGGCCTTCCTGGAGAAGACCCCGAACCCTGTGACGAACCGCATCAACGCCGGATGCTACGTGTTCCAGCGGTCGTTCATCGACCAGATCCCGCAGGGGCAGGTCGTCTCGGTCGAGCGCGAGACCTTCCCCGGCCTGATCGCCTCCGGCGAGCTGGTGCTCGGGTACGCCGACCGGTCCTACTGGCTTGACGTGGGCACCCCCGCGGCCTTCGTCCAGGGCTCCTGCGATCTGGTGCTGGGCCGCCTGGCCTCTCCCGCGCTTCCCGGCCCGTGCGGGGAGTCCCTCGCGCTGCCGGAGGCCAGGGTCTCCCCGAACGCCAAGGTCGCCGGCGGCACGGTCGTCGGCCCCCGGGCGGTCGTCGAGTCCGACGCCTCCGTCCGGGGCAGCGTGCTGTACGCCGACTGCGTGGTCGAGTCCGGGGCGACCGTGGTCGAGTCCGTGGTGGGCGTGGGAGCGCGCATCTGCTCGGGGGCGGTACTGAGGAACGCCGTGATCGGTGACGGCGCCGTCGTCGGCCCCGGCAACGAGCTGCTGGCCGGCGCCCGCGTCTGGCCCGCGGTGACGCTGCCCGCGGGCGCGGTCCGGTTCTCCAGCGACATCTGACCACTGTCAGCGGGCGCTCCAGGTCGCCCGTAGCCTGGCGTCGTGCGAGAACGCAGGTGGCGCCCGGAGGGGCCCCTCGATGTGGAGGCCACGATGGCCCCGCATCGCCGTGGCAGCGGTGATCCCGCCTGGCAGTTCGCGGCCGACAGGGCGATCTGGCGCACCTGCCGCACGCCCGAGGGGGCGGGCACCATCCGCGTGACGGCCCGGCCGCACGAGGCCGTCGTCGTCGCCCAGGCGTGGGGTCCGGGGGCCGAGTGGATGCTCGAGACGCTGCCCCGGCTCCTCGGCGCGGAGGACGAGATCTCCGGCTTCCATGGGCTGGTCGAGCGGCTGGGGCTCGACGGCCACCAGCTCATCCGCGAGCTGGCCGCCCGGTACGGCGGCTTGCGCGTCGGCCGTACGCTGCGGGTCTTCGAGGCGCTGGTGCCCGCGGTGCTGGAGCAGAAGGTCGTCGGCCGAGAGGCGTGGCGGGCGTGGCGGTGGCTCCTGCGGAAGTACGGCGAGCCCGCGCCGGGCCCGGCGCCCACGGCCATGCGGGTCTTCCCCGAGCCGGAGGTGTGGCGGAAGGTCCCCTCGTGGGACTGGCACCGCGCGGGGGCGGAGGCCGTACGGGCCAGGACGATCGTGAACGCGGCCCTGCACGCGGAGAAGCTGGAGGCGGCGGGGTCCGCGGAGGCGGACAGGCTGTTACGGGCGCTGCCCGGCATCGGGGTGTGGACGTCGGCGGAGACGCGGCAGCGGGCCCACGGTGACCCGGACGCCGTCTCGGTCGGTGACTACCACCTGCCCTCGCTGGTCGGGTGGTCGCTCACCGGCCGCAAGACCGACGACGCCGGGATGCTGGAGCTGCTCGCTCCCTACCGGGGGCACCGCCACAGGATCATCCGCCTGCTCGAACTTGGCGGGCACAGGCCACCGGCGCGCGGACCTCGGATGGCCGCTCGGGACTATCGGGCCTTCTGAGCGGAGGTCGCGGGGGATACGAGCGCCGCTCGCCGGGTATCAGCGGCGTGCTCGGCTTCCAGTCGCGGCCGTCGCGCGTGTCGGCGCCGAAGAACGGGGCGAGAAGGGCGGCCGCGACGATGAGGGCGAGGACCAACAAGGACATCGGAGTCTCCTTGGGGGATGCGCGGGGAGTGACTCTGTAAGTGTGTGCCCGTGCATATGTTTACGTCTATCGAGAATTCGTGACTCTTACTCTTAAGGATCGCTAAATGCGACAGCATCTGCTGGACCCCGCCCGCGTGCCGGGTCCAGGTGATTCCGTACTGTGCGTTCCATGGACGTGAACCCCACAGACGCCGCGATGCGGCGGGCGCTGGCCAGGGCCAGAGACGGCAAGGCGCTCGACGTGACGGAGGCCACGGTTCTGTTGCATGCCCGAGGAGCCGACCTGGACCGGCTCCTCGAATACGCCGGCCGCGTCAGGGACGCGGGGCTGGCCTCGGTGGGACGGGAGGGGGTCGTCACCTACAGCCGCAAGGTCTTCATCCCCCTGACCAGGTTGTGCCGCGACCGATGTGGCTACTGCACGTTCGCCACGGCGCCCGGCAAGCTTCCCGCCGCCTTCCTCAGTCCCGACGAGGTGCTGGACATCGCCCGCCAGGGCGCCGCCATGGGCTGCAAGGAGGCCCTGTTCACGCTGGGCGACCGCCCCGAGGACCGCTGGCACCAGGCCAAGGAGTGGCTGGACGCCCACGGGTACGACGACACGCTCTCCTACGTGCGCGCCATGGCGATCCGCGTCCTTGAGGAGACGGGGCTGCTCCCGCACCTCAACCCGGGCGTGATGACCTGGAGCGACCTGCAGCGGCTCAAGCCGGTCGCCCCGTCCATGGGCATGATGCTGGAGACGACCTCCCGGCGGCTGTTCGAGGAGAAGGGCGAGGCCCACTACGGCTCGCCCGACAAGGACCCGGCCGTACGGCTGCGCGTGCTGGAGGACGCGGGGCGCACCAACGTGCCGTTCACCACGGGCGTACTGATCGGCATAGGTGAGACCATCGCCGACCGCGCCGAGTCGATCTTCGCGATCCGCCGCGTCGCCCGCGAGTACGGGGCTGTGCAGGAAGTCATCGTGCAGAACTTCCGCGCGAAGCCGGACACGGCCATGCGCGGCATGCGGGACGCCGACCTGCATGAGCTGGCCGCGACGATCGCCGTCACCCGGCTCGTGCTCGGCACCAAGGCACGCGTCCAGGCGCCGCCGAACCTCATCGGCGACGAGTACGCCCTGATGATCAGGGCCGGCATCGACGACTGGGGCGGGGTATCGCCGCTGACGCCCGACCACGTGAACCCCGAGCGCCCCTGGCCGCAGATCGAGGAGCTCGCCGCCCGCACGGCCGAGGCCGGGTTCACGCTCAAGGAGCGGCTCACGATCTACCCGGAGTACATCCTCGCGGGGGAGCCCTGGCTGGACCCGCGCCTGCGGGGTCACGTGGCCGCGCTGTCCGACCCCGAGACCGGCCTGGCCCTGGACACCATCCCGGTCGGCAGGCCGTGGCAGGAGCCCGACGGCGGGTTCGCCTCGATGGGTCGTACGGACCTGCACGTGGAGGTGGACTCCACAGGCCGCACGCACGACAGGCGCGACGACTTCGACAACGTCTACGGTGACTGGGAAGCCCTGCGTGAGCGGACTCCCGCCCCGGACGGGGCGCCGGCGGGCAGCGCGATCGGCGCCGACATGCGCGAGGCGCTCCGCCGCGCCGCCTCGGACCCCGCGGGGCTCACCGACGCCCAGGCTCTCACGCTGCTGAGCGCCGACGGGGCCGACCTGGATGAGCTGTGCCGGGTCGCGGACGACCTGCGCAGGCAGGCCGTGGGCGACGACGTCACCTACGTCGTGAACCGGAACATCAACTTCACCAACGTCTGCTACACCGGCTGCCGCTTCTGCGCGTTCGCGCAGCGGCGTACCGACGCCGACGCCTACACCCTGTCCCTGGAGCAGGTCGCCGACCGGGCGGCCGAGGGGTGGGAGGCGGGGGCGACCGAGGTGTGCATGCAGGGCGGCATCCACCCCGACCTGCCCGGCACGGCCTACTTCGAGATCGCCAAGGCGGTCAAGGAGAGGTGCCCGGAGATGCATGTCCACGCCTTCTCGCCGATGGAGGTCATCAACGGAGCCAGCCGCACCAACATGTCGGTCCACGACTGGCTCGTGGCGGCGAAGGAGGCCGGGGTCGACTCGCTGCCGGGCACGGCGGCCGAGATCCTCGACGACGACGTGCGCTGGGTCCTGACCAAGGGCAAGCTCCCCACCAGGGAGTGGGTGGACGTCGTCACCACCGCCCACCGCGTGGGCATCCCGACGACCTCGACGATGATGTACGGCCACGTGGACACGCCCGCGCACTGGGTGGCGCACATCCGGCTGATCCGCCGCATCCAGGAGGAGACCGGCGGCTTCTCGGAGTTCGTGCTGCTGCCGTTCGTCCACCACAGCGCGCCGATCTACCTGGCGGGCATCGCCCGGCCGGGCCCGACCCCCCGGGAGAACCGCGCCGTGCACGCGCTCGCGCGGATCATGCTGCACGGCGCGATCGACAACATCCAGTGCTCGTGGGTGAAGCTCCAGGACGAGCTGTGCCGGGCCGTGCTGTCCGGCGGGGTGAACGACCTGGGCGGCACGCTGATGGAGGAGACGATCAGCCGCATGGCCGGGTCGGAGAACGGGTCGTACAAGACCATCAGCGAGATCGCCGCGATGGTGGAGCCCACCGGACGTCCGCTGCGCCAGCGCGTCACCGGGTACGGCAGGCCGTCCGAGGAGCGCATCGCGGCGGCGAGGGCCAGTGACGGCGTCTGCCGCAGCGTGCGCAGGACCGTCCCGCTGCTGGCGCCGTAGCCGCGTCCCGTCCATGACCCGCCAGCCGGGGGCTTTCCAGACACGGTTATAACAAGTTCTACATTTCCGCCTTAGGGATACTTGCGCTGCCTACGGTGTCCGTTGGGAGAATCGTCCGACTCCTCCCCGAAACACGAGACATGCAACACGAGACACCGAAAGGCGAACCCGTGGCGTCTGGTCGACACGGTCGGCACCGCGCGGAACCGGTCTTCGAGCCCCCGCGCCGGCGGACCGGGCGCCGCGGCGTGCTGGCCGCGGTCATCGTCGTCGTCCTGGTCGCCGGGGTGCTCGTTGTGGTCGGCCGGCGCGGGGCGGGCTCGTGCTCGTCCCGCGATCCGGTGCTCGTCGGCGTGGACGCCGCGGTGGACATCGCCCCTGTCGCCATGGAGGCCGCCGAGGGGTTCAACGCGACCAGGGCCGCCGTGGACGGGCGCTGCGTGCTCGTGCAGGTCACCGAGCAGTCCCCGGCACCCGTGCTGCGCACGCTGATCGGCGACCGCGCCGGGGTGCTCGCCCACCGGCCGGACGCCTGGATCGCCGACTCCTCCGCCTGGATACGGCTCGCGCGCAAGCAGGGCGCACCCAGCATGGCGCCCAGCGAGACCGTGATGGCCGCCTCGCCGCTGGTGTTCGCGACCAGGCGCTCCCTGGCCCAGCGGTTCGCCACCAGGAACACCGACATGAGCTGGGAGATGATCTTCCCGGCCACGGCGAGAGGACGGCTCCAGCCGACCGGGGACGAGCCCGACATCGTCCGCATCCCGGACCCGTCGGTGGCGGGGGCGGGCATCGCCACCGTGGCCGCGGCCAGGGACATCGCGGGCGAGGGAGACCAGGGCGACAAGGAGCTGACGGCCTTCGTCCGGATGGCGCAGGCGGGCTCGGCCCCCGACTACCGCTCGATGCTCGCCGCCGTGGACGACCACTCGTTCTGGAAGCGGCCGGTCGTCGTCGTGCCCGAGCAGTCGGTGTGGCTGCACAACCGGACGCCGTCCCCCGATCCGGTCGTGGCGCTCACCCCCAAAGAGGGCACGATCATCCTCGACTATCCGTACGTGGTCACCTCCGCGGACCCCGCCGACGCGGCCGGCGCGCGGCTCTTCGGGAACTGGCTGACCTCCCCGGAGGTGAGGGCGGCGGTGCGCGGCGGCGGGTTCCGCCTCCCCGACGGCATGGACGCGCCGATGAACGCGGGACCTGAGATCCCGTCCGGCCGCCCGAGGCCGCGCCCGTCGATCACCCCACTGATGATCGACGAGGCCCTGGACGCGTGGAGCCGGCTCGCGCCGCCCAGCAACATCCTGGTGCTGGCCGACGCCGCCAAGCACATGGCCGAGCCCATCGCCGGAGCCAAGGGCGACACCCCCTTGTCGGTGGCGCTCCAGGCCACCCACCTCGGGCTCCAGCTCTTCCCCGGCTCTACCCGGATGGGCCTGTGGGAGTTCGCGGACGGGCTGGGCGGCGGCAAGGGCTACCGCTCCCTGGTCAGGCTCGGGCCGATCACGCAGCCGGACGGCGCGGACGACCAGTTCACCAGGCAGAGCCGCCTCGACCGGTTCACCCAGACGCTCAAGGCCTACAAGGACCGCGACAGCTCGCTCTACGACTCGATCTTCGCGGGGTTCCGCGAGGTGACGGACAAGTACGACCCCGCGATGAACAACTCCTTGCTGATCATCACGGCGGGCAAGGACGACGGCAAGGGGCTCTCACGGCAGGACCTGGCGGACAGGCTCCGCCAGGACTGGGACCCCGACCACCCCGTGCAGATCATCGTGCTCGCCTTCGGCAAGAACGTGGACACCGCCGGGCTTCGCGAGATCACCTCGATCACGAACGGGTCCCTCCACGTGGCCACCTCGGCCGGCGAGATCATCGACGTGTTCCTCAGCGCCCTCGCCCGCCGCCTCTGCCACCCCACGTGCGTCAAGCCGGGCTGAGGCCGGGCCGCTCCAGAAGGTCAGCCGCGCAGGCAGGTGACCACCGCGAGGACACGGCGGTGGTCGTCCTCGGCGGGGGGCAGGTCGAGCTCGGCCAGGATGTTGCCGATGTGCTTTCCGGCGGCGGCCTTGTAGACAACCAGCGCCCGCCGACCCGGTAGCTCCCATTAGCGGGTGACGATGAAGTCGGCGGCGTCGCGCGGGGGACGCTGCCTGGGCGGGGCGGCCGGGTGGCCGACGGCGACGGCGCCCATCGGGTCCCAGGACTCCGGTAGGTCGAGCACCTCCCGTACGATGTCGCGGCAGAACATCGTGGAGGACACCCAGGCCGAGCCGAGGCCCTCGACGGCGAGGTGGACCAGAAGGTTCTCCACGCCCGCGCCCATGGCGACGACGAACATCTCGCGCTCGGCCGCGTTGCGGCGGTCGTCGGGATAGGTGTGCGAGCCGTCCATGACCAGGCAGGGGACCACCAGGTAGGGCGCCCGGCGAAGGACGTCGCCGCGCCGCACCCGGCGCGTGATCGACTCCTCGGTGAAGCCGGTGGCGCGCAGGTCGCGGATCCAGGCCTCCAGCATCGCGTCCAGCAGCTTCTCGCGCGCCGAGGGCGACTCCAGCAGCACGAAACGCCACGGCGTCGTGTGGTGGGGGGCCGGCGCGCTGATCGCGGCGTTCACGGCCCGCCTGACCGCGGCCGGGTCCACAGGCTCGGGGGAGAACTCCCTGATGGTGCGGCGGGCGAACAGCACGTCGGCGGAGCCGTACCGGAACATGTCCTCGTCGGCGGGCCGTACGAGCGGCCGGACGCCCGGGCCGTCCTCGGCGGTCACCAGGTGGGACAGGCCCCGGACGACCGCCACAGGCACCCCGTCGAGCTTGCCCTTGACCAGCTCGGCCGCCGCCGCGATCTCGTCGACCAGCGCGGTGACCGTAGCGGACAGCGGGTTGCCGTAGGTGTCCGATCTGCCGCGGAAGTCGTCGAGCGGCCGGACGCCCGCCGCGCCGATCGCCACGTCGGTCAGGCCGTTGCGCCAGGGACGCCCGAAGGTGTCCGACAGGATGACCCCGGCGTTCGCCTTCAGGCCGGCCCGGATGCGGCGGGCGGAGGCGTCAGGGTCCTCGGGGAGCAGCAGCACGGTGCCGGGCTCGGTGTTGGAGGCGTCCACACCGGCGGCGGCCATCACGAAGCCGTGCCGGGTCTGGGCGATCACGGTCTCGCCGCGCCGCGCGACGACGCGCTCGGTCTCCTCGGCGATGGCCGCCGCCCGGCTGTCGCCCTGCCGGACGCGGCCCTCGGCCTTGCTGACGATCTTGGACGTGACGACGAGGATGTCGCCGTCGGCCAGGCCGGGCAGGGCTCGCGTGATCAGCTCGGCGAGGTCGTCGCCGGGCCGTACCTCGGGCAGCCCGTGCACCCCCTGGACGGTGATCGACTGCCCGGCTCCGGCGCGGCCGGTCTCCACGTCACTCATCCGGCCAGCTCGAGGGCGGCGCGGGCGATGTCGGCGGTGGCGTCGAGGTCGCTCATGAGCAGGGGTCTGGCCACCACGCGGACCCCGTCGAGCGCGACGTCCTTGTCCTCCTCGGCGACCAGCCAGCCGTCGACCAGGCGCGAGCCGTACAGCTCAAGGACCGCCTGGGCGCTGGTCTCCACGCCGATCGCGGTGAGGCACGCGTCGGCCATGCCGCGGACCGGGGCGCCGCCGATGATGGGCGAGACGCCGACCACGGTCTTGGCTTCGAGGGCCTCGCGGATGCCGGGGATCTGCAGGATGGTGCCGATGCTGACCACGGGGTTGGAGGGCGGGAGGATCACCACGTCGGCCGCCTCGATCGCCTCGATCACGCCGGGCGCGGGCTTGGCCTCCTCGGCGCCGACGAGAAGGATCTGCTCCGCCGGGATCGACGCCCGCAGCCGCACCCACCACTCCTGGAAGTGGATCGCGCGGCGGCCCCCCTCGTCGTTGACGACCACGTGGGTCTCGGCGCGGTCGTCGGTCATGGGGATCAGGCGCACGCCGGGCTGCCAGCGCGTGCAGAGCGCCTCGGTGATCGCCGACAGCGGGTAGCCGGCGCTCAGCATCTGAGTGCGGACTATATGGGTGGCGATGTCCTTGTCGCCGAGGCCGAACCACTGCGGCTCCATGCCGTAGGCGGCCAGCTCCGACTTGATCAGGTGCTGCTCGCCGGCCCTCCCCCAGCCTTGCTCCTCGTTGATGCCGCCGCCGAGTGTGTACATCACGGTGTCGAGATCGGGACAGACCCGGAGGCCGAAAAGGGTGATGTCGTCACCGGTGTTGCCGATGACGGTGATCTCGGCGTCGGGGATGGCGGCCAGGAGTCCGCGAAGAAAACGGGCGCCGCCGATTCCACCCGCTAGGGACACGATGCGCATGCTGTCAAGTGTTCCATTGCCATCTTCTTGCCTGGTCCCTGGCCGGGGCAATCGGCGAAGTGATCTGTAAAACCCCTGCTCACAGGCTTGTGGAAACGGTTGAATGGCTTTCATACGGGGCTTGTGTGATCAATGAGGTTGTTGGGTCCGGCGTCCTCGAAGTGGGGAGATGTGCGAAACTGCGGGTGCCGTATGGACCCATTGGGGGGTAGTTGTGGTGAAAGTTGAGCCCGGACGGCTCCGCGAGCCTGCGGCGTGGATCATGCTTGCGGTGGTTTGCGCACAGGTTCTCGTCGCGGCCGTGGGACTGATCCTCGGAGACGGGGCGTTCGGCTCCAGGTCGGCGGGCGCGCTCGGCACGCTGACCTCTCCACTCGCCCTGGCGCTCGCGATCGGCGCCGTCGTGCTCGTCACGAGGTTCGGACAGCCCACCCCGCGTGCCCGGCTCGTGAACCTTGTCGCCGTCGCCGCGCTCGCGGTCGCCGCGCTCTTCGGGTTCATCAGCCTCATCGGCGTGCTCCTCGGTGGCGGCACGGGCGGCTGGAGCATCATCGAGTACCTGCTGACCGGCGTGCCCGCCCTCGCCCTCACCGCGGTCGCCCTGGTGTACGCGCTGTCCATCCTGCCCCCCGGCGCGCCCTCGACGGCGCGGCCCCGGCAGGGCTTCGCCGAGCAGCCGGCACCCCACGGCAACGGTCAGGGGCTGTACCCCCCGCAGCCTCTCCAGGGAGAGAACCCGGGGTTCGGCGGGCCCGGAGAGCACCCGCCGTACGCGCCCGCGCAGAACGCCCCGGTCTCCGCGCTTCCCGCGCTGCCCCCGGCTCACACCCCCCAGCAGCCGTACGGGCAGGGCGACCAGCGGCCGGCCGAGACCTACCCGCAGCAGCAGCCGGTCCCCGACCCCTACAACCCGCAGCCCCAGTTCGGCCAGCAGGGTGAGCAGCCCCAGTTCGCCCAGCAAGGGGAGCAGCCCCAGCCGCAGTTCGCCCAGCAGGGTGAGCAGCCGCGATACGGGCAGCAGGGTGAGCAGCGGTTCGGTCCGCAGGAGCAGCAGTTCGGTCCGCAGGGGGAGCCGCAGGCACGGCCGTACGCTCCCGCCGGTGAGGCCGGCGCCCTCGGCGACACGTCCTACGCGCCCCAGCACTCGCAGCCGCTCGACGCCTACGCGGCGGCCCTGAGGTCCGAGCCGTACGCGCAGGGCTCCCAGGGTGAGTCCGCCGCCCCGCAGCCGTCAGGGTCGTACGGGCAGCAACCCCCGTCCCCGTACGCTCCGCAGTCCAACGCCTCGTACGGCCAGCAGAGCCAGCAGAGCCAGCAGAGCCAGCAGGCGTCCGATCTGTACGCTTCGCAAGGGTCTGACCCGTACGCTCCGCAGGCGGCATCGTCGTACGCGCCCTCGGGCGGCGGGGTGGGGGCCTTCGGCATGAACGACGCCTTCACGACCGGTGCCCGCCAGGCCGTGCCTGAGCCGCTCACGGCACCGACCGCCTTCGATCAGCCCCACGCCTACGGCCGGCCCGCGCCCGAGGCCGCCACCCCCTACGGCCAGACGGGTCAGCAGCCGAGCCCGCTGGACCAGTCGCCGGCGTACGGCCAGACGGGCTCGCCGGACCAGCCGTCTTCGTACGGTCAGACCGGTCCGCAGACGAACCCGCTGGACAAGGCTCCGGCCTATGGCCAGACGGGCCCGCTGGACCAGCCGTCCTCGTACGGCCAGACCGGTCCCCTGGACCAACCGCAGACCTATGGCCAGCAGCCCAGCCCGCTGGACCAGCCGTCTTCGTCATATGGTCAGACCGGTCCGCAGGCGAACCCGATGGACCAGACCCAGGTCTACTCCCAGACCAGCCCGCAGCCGAGCCCGCTGGACCAGCCGTCCTCTTATGGTCTGACCGGTCTGACCGGTCTGACCGGTCTGACCGGTTCGTACGGCCAGTCCGGCTCGCAGCCGGCCGGCGGGTACTCCGGCGCCGACTACGGCCACCAGCCCGAGCCGTCCCCGCTGTACGCCGAGGCCGCCGACGCGCGCCAGCAGCAGATCGCGCAGGCCTACCAGCAGGCGCAGAGCTACCAGCAGTCGCAGGCCGGGTCGTCCTCGGAAGGCGCGCAGGAGTACACCACGGGCACCCATCCGGTGAGGACGCCCGACTACGCGCCCGGCTACAGCGGCAGCCCGTTCGGCCACCCGCAGCCGGCGGGGGACTCCTCGGGCTATTCGCGGCCCCCGGCGGACGCGCAGCCGTACCGGCCGGCCCAGGAGCAGCCGTATCCGCAGCCCCAGGACCAGCCGTACCAGCGACCGCAGGACCAGGCGTATCCCCAGCCGCAGGACCAGGGCTACCCCCAGCCGCAGCAGGACCGGCCGTACCAGCAGGCGCCGGAGCCGCCTTACCAGCCGCAGCAGCCGGCCTGGGAGGACCCCGCCGCCGAGAGGACGACCCGGTTCGACCCCAAGGCGTTCCAGAACGACCCGCTGAACGCTCCCATGCCCCCGGCCGGGGCGCAGGGACAGCGGGACGAGCCGATCGACCCGACCGCCATCTACGCCCCCGACCGGTCGGCCCAGGCAAGGCCAGAGGAAAGCGGAAGTAGAGAACAGGCAGGTCCAGGTGTTGATCAGGGAACACGCTGGTACGGTTCCGACCGCTGAGGGCATTGAAGATCGGGGATAACAGAACGCCGTCGGATCCCGCGTAGCGGGATACGTCGAAGACGGCCACATATTCCGCCAAGGCCCGCATACCGGGGTGAGCTGGTCTTTCCCCGGATACTGCCCTGCTGCTTGACGCCACACGCGGCACACGCGTGTAATTACAGCTGTGTTGTTACGCCTTTCACATGGTGGGTATTGAGGAAGGTGTTCAAAAGGGGGGCTCCGTTGCGGGGCGGGCGGGCGATCGGCAGGAGGTGTGCATTGACCGATCTGGTCATGGCACAGGTGCTCGGCGCGGAAGAGCTGGGATGGCAGGAGCGCGCGTTGTGCGCGCAGACGGATCCGGAGGCGTTTTTCCCGGAGAAGGGCGGTTCCACCCGGGAGGCCAAGAAGGTGTGCCGGTCCTGCGAGGTGCGGGCCGAGTGCTTGGAATACGCGCTACAGCATGATGAGAGATTTGGCATCTGGGGAGGGTTGTCCGAGCGTGAGCGTCGCCGGATCAAGCGAGAGGCCGGCTGACACACGGTAGTCGCCGGAAGGCGACGGTTACGGTTTGAGAGTCCAGGATCAACACTGAGCGATCACGGTCACGGCCGAACGGCTAGGGTCTAGGGGGGCCATAGCCGGAGGCCGGGCGAGGGGACGTGCCCGCCGGTCGATGATCTGGACCCGATTGGAAGAGTGGCAGACCCGGCGCGCTCGGGGTGCCGTATCGTGATCGGCGCAAGCCACACGAGCCCCCAAGGACACCACCTCCGTGCACCCGCCGCGTCAATCCGTCACAGCGATCGTCGTCGCCCATGATGGCGCCCGCTGGTTGAGGGAGTCGCTGGAGGGCGTTCTCCGGCAGTCGCGTCCCCTCGACAGGGTCGTCGGCGTCGACAACGGCAGCCGCGACGGCAGCGGCAAGATCCTCGCCGACGCCCTCGGCGTCAACGGCATCCTGACCCTGCCCCGCTCTACCGGTTTCGGCGAGGCGGTGGCGGCGGTGCTCGAGCGGCTCCCCCGCACCGGCGGCGAAGAGTGGATCTGGCTGATCCACGACGACTGCGCGGCCCACCCGCAGGCGCTCGAAGCGCTCCTGTGGGCCGCCTCCGAGGACCCGAAGGTGGCCATCCTCGGCCCGAAGCTCCGTGACTGGCTCGACCGCCGCATCCTGCTCGAAGTCGGCGTCACGGTCGACCGGTCGGGCCGCCGCGACACCGGCCTGGAGCCCAGGGAGTACGACCAGGGACAGCACGACGGCGTACGCAAGGTGCTCTCGGTGTCCACGGCCGGCATGCTCATCCGCCGCGACGTGTGGGACGAGTTCGGCGGTCTCGACCCCGGCCTGCCCCTCTTCCGTGACGACCTCGACCTGTGCTGGCGCGCGACGGCCGCCGGCCACCACGTGCTGACCGTCACCGACGCGGTCGCCTGGCACGCCGAGGCCTCGACGCGCCGCAGGCGCCGCATGACCGCGAGCACCGACCACCCGCGCCGGCTCGACCGGCGCAACGCCATGTTCGTGATCATGGCGAACCTGCCGTTCCGGTCGCTGATGTGGTCGCTGGTGCGCAACGTCTTCGGCTCGGTGTTCCGCACGCTCCTGCTGCTGCTGGCCAAGCAGCCGGCGAACGCCCTCGACGAGGTTGTCGCGCTCGCCTCCGTGCTCGCCGCCCCCCGCCGTCTCATGAAGGCGCGAAAGGCGCGAAAACAAGGCAGGAAACAGGGCTATCCCCAGGTGAAGCGGCTGCTCACTCCCTCGGGGATGGCCTACAGGCGGCTCGCCGACATGGTCCAGAACTACCTGTCCGGCGCCGGGCCCATCGACTCCGCAGGGCGGCACCACGCGGTGATCTCCGAGCCCTCCAAGGAGGACGAGGGCGACGAGCTGCTGACCGACGCAGGTCTGATGCAGCGCGTCTTCAGCAACCCCGGCGTGCTGCTGTGCCTGGCCCTGCTCGCCGTCACGGTGGCCGCCGAGCGATCGCTGCTCTACGGCGGGCTGCTCGGCGGCGGCGCGCTGGTGCCCGTCGTGGGCGGCGCCTCCGACCTGTGGCAGTTCTACACCTCGGCCTACCACGCCAGCGGGCTCGGCTCCGACGGCTGGGCGCCGCCGTACGTCGCGGTCCTCGCGGCGCTGTCGACGATCTTCCTCGGCAAGACGTGGCTCGCGGTCTCGGTCCTGCTGCTCGGCTGCGTGCCGCTCGCGGGTCTGTCCGCCTACGTCGCCACCCGGTCGATGATCTCCTATCCGCTGGCCCGGGTCTGGCTGGCGGCCTCGTACGCGCTGCTTCCCGTCGCGACCGGAGCCGTCGCGGGCGGGCGGCTCGGCACGGCGGTGGTCTTCGTCCTGCTCCCCGCCTACGCCGCGCTGGCCTCCCGGGTCATCATGGGAGAGCGCCGTAGCGCCCGCCGGGCGGCGTGGGCGCTCGGCCTGCTGCTGGCGGTCGGCACGGCGTTCGCGCCCCTGGTCTACGTGCTGGTCGCGGTCCTCGGCGGCCTCGCCGCGGTGTCCTTCGGCGGGGTGCGGCGCGGGGTGGGCCTCTCGCTCGGCATCGCGATGGCCGTGCCGATCGTCCTGCTGTTCCCGTGGCTGGTCCAGATCGCGGGCGACCCCGGGCGCATCCTGCTGGAGGCCGGGCTGCACCGCCCCGGGCTGGCCGATCCCCGGCTCACCGCCGAAGCGCTCCTGCTGCTCAGCCCCGGCGGCCCTGGTGTGCCGCCCGTGTGGGTGACCGGGGGGCTGATCGCCGCCGCGCTGGCCGCGCTGCTGTTCCGGCGGCACCAGATGGTGGTCATCGTCGGGTGGGGCGTCACGGTCTTCGGCATCCTGGTCGCGATCGTGGTCAGCCGCGTCCCCGTGGCGGGCACGGCGGCCTGGCCCGGCGTGCCGCTGGCGTTCGCCGCCACGGGCCTGATCGTGGCGGCGGCGCTGACCGGGCACCGCATCATCGAGCTCAACCAGGCCGGCGGCCTTCGAAAGGCCGGCGCGGCGTTCATGGTCCTGGTGGCCTGCGCCTCGCCCGTCGCCGTGGCCGCTCTGTGGATCAAGGACGGCGCGCGAGGGCCGCTCCAGCGCGGCGTGCCCAGCGTGATCAGCGACTTCGCCGCCGCGAGCTCCACCGAGGGCGAGGGCACGGTCGTGCTCCGCTCGGAGGCGGACGGGCGGCTCACCTTCACCGTGCTGCGCGGCCGCACCCCTCTGCTCGGCGAGACCGACCTGCCGGTGTCCGCCGCGATGCGCCGGCGGCTCTCCGGCCTGGTCGCGGGCGTCGCCTCCGGGCGCGGCGGCGACGACGCGCTCACGCTCGCCGGCTACGGCGTCCGCTTCATCGCCGTCCCGGCTCCGGTCGATCCCAAGGTGCGGCGCTCGCTCGACTCCGATCCCGCACTGGTCAGGGTGAACCTCTCGCCCGCCGCCGGGCTGTGGCGCATGGCCCAGCCCCTCGGCCGGGCCTACCTCCAGGACCAGGCGGGGGACCGCACGCCCGTCCCGTACACCGAGGCGGCGGGCGGCGGCCTGACGGTCACGGTCCCCGCCGGTCAGGGCACCCGCACGCTGGTGCTGGCCGAGCCCGCCGGCGGGTGGACCGCCACGGCCGGCGGCTCGTCGCTCGCCGGTCGCGCCGTCGACGGCTGGGCCCAGGGCTTCGACGTGCCCGCCGCGGGCGGCCGCGTCACGGCCGAGCACGGGGCGTTCTGGCACGACCTCTGGCTCTGGGCGCAGGCCGCTCTCGTGGCACTGGTCCTCGTCCTGGCCTCTCCGGGCGCGCGGAGCGCCGAGGCCTCGGAGGAGTACGTCGAGATGCCGGTGGAGCGCGAGACCGAGGGAGTGCTGGTCCGGTGAGGGCGCTGATCGAGAACCGCTTCGGATTCCTTGCCCTGGTCCTGGTAGCCCTGACGGCCCTGTTCGGCGTGGCGTTCGTGACCCGTCCCGGCGTCGCCGCCGTGCCCGCCGTCACCCCGGACAAGGTGGCCGTGGAGACGGTCTCCACCGTCTGCCCCGACCCGGGCGGCGCGCGAGTCAGCACGATCACACCGTCCGGCGGCAAGGGCGCGGGCCACACCACGGTCTCCGAGGTCAAGGCCAAGGCCTCGCCGCTGGCGAGGCTCGACCGGCCCGGCCTGCTGTGGCAGCGCGACGTGCCCGCCAAGTCCGGGCCGCTGGAGATCGCCGGCGTCGGCGCGATGGCGGCGGGGCTGGAGGCCACGCAGACCACCCGCCAGGCCGACGGCACGGCACGCGGGCTCGCCGGGGTGCGGTGCGCCGAGCCTGGCTCCAGCGCGTGGTTCGTCGGCCCCGGCCCGGCCGCCGCCGACGTCGTGCTCTACCTCACCAACGCCGACGCCGCCCAGGCCGTCCTGGAGGTCATGGTCTACGCCGGTGAGGGTCCCGTGGTCAACGACTCCGGCAACGGCCTCGTGCTCAAGCCTGGAGAGCACCGGGCGGTACGGGTGCGCGACCTCGCGCCCTCCCCTCTGGTCATGGCCGTGGAGGTGCGCACCATCAGCGGGCGCGTGGCCGCCTCCGCGCGGGCGGTACTCGGCAAGGGCAAGGGCACCGACTGGCTCCCCGCCGCCGCCGAGCCCTCGACCAGCGTCGTCGTTCCCGGCATCCCCGGCGGGGGCGGGCTGCGCGAGCTGTACGTCACGGCGCCGGGGGAGGCCGACACCGTCGTCCACGTCAAGGCGCTCACGGCCGACGGGTTCTACGCCATGAAGAACCGCGAGTCACTCGACGTCACCGCCGGGTCCACGGCCTCGCTCGACCTGTCGACCGGCATCGCCGGGCAGCCGTCGGCCCTCGTGCTCACCGCCGACGTCCCGATCGTGGCCGGGGTGATGGCCACGGGCACCGGCACCAAGCAGGACGTCGCGTTCAGCGCGGGAGCGGTGCCGATCGACATCGGAAGCGTGGTGGCCGACAACCGCACCGGGAAGAAGATCTCCTCCCGGCTGATCCTCTCCGCGCCCGCCGCCGCGGGGAAGGTGCGCGTGCAGGCGCTGCCGCAGAAGGGCGCCGTGCCCCCGCCCGTGGAGGTGGAGATCCCCGCGTCGCGCACCAAGGAGGTCAAGCTGGCCCCGCCGGGTGTCCATGGCGACTTCGGGGTGGTCGTGCTGCCCCTGCCGGGCTCAGGCCCGGTCTACGGCGGGCGGGTGATGGACGAGCGCTCGCCCGACGGGCTGCTCGTCACCACGCAGCCCCTGGCCCTGGCGCGCACCTGGGCCATCGTGCCGCGCATCGCCGAGTCGGCCACGGTGGTGCTGCCCTGAGCCGCCGGTGACGGCCGCTCAGTGGCGCTCGTCGTAACCGGGATCGACGGTCTCGGGCGACAGGCCCAGGAGGTTGGCGACCTGCTCGACGACCACGTCGTGCACCAGCGCGCCCAGGGTGTCGCGGTCTCGGGCCCTCGCTTCGAGCGGGCGGCGGTAGACCACGACGACCGCAGGAGAGCCGCCCGCGGCGGGCTGCACCCGGCCGAAGGGGATCGGGTCGGACGACAGCCTGCCCGGCCCGTCGATCAGCTCGTCGGCCGGGGGCACCTCCTCGACGGCGAACTCGACCGAGGAGAGCTGCCCACCCCACTTGGGCTTCAGCCGGTCGACCGCGTCGAGCACGAAATCGTCGAAGCGCTCGCTTCTGGAGCGCGCGATGGGCACGTGCGACGGGGCCAGCGGCCCGCGCATGCCGCGGCCGTGCCGGTCGCGCCGCCGCGGGCCGTTGGGGCGGGCCTTGCCGCCGGGGGCCGAACTCACACAGCAAGCCTAGATCGTGCTTCTCGGATCCCGCGCCCACTCCCTGGCCTCCCGGCGAACGGGCCGTCCGCCAAGCGGTTTCCGCGCCCGGCCATACAGCGCGTAAAGGGACGGCAAGTGTCCGAATTGTGGCGACACGCTCGTTAAGAGCTGCCAGGTGGTGGCAATGTGAACGCGGACCGGATACGGTCCCTCCGTGAGCCCCGTCCGCAGCTGTTCCCGTACCGCCTGCAGGCAGCCTGCCGTCTTCACACTCACGTACGTCTACGCCGACTCGACCGCCGTGCTCGGACCGCTGGCGACGTACGTCGAACCACACTGCTATGACCTGTGCGCGGACCACGCGGAGCGGCTGACGGCCCCGCGTGGGTGGGAGGTCGTCCGGCTGCCTTCGGAGGCGGGGCAACCGAGCACCGACGATCTCGAAGCCCTCGCCAACGCCGTGCGCGAGGCGGCCAGGCCCGCGCCGTCCTCGGGCGAGCCCGTGGGGCAGGGCGTGGAGGTCGGCCGGCGCGGTCACCTGCGGGTCCTGAGGTCCGCCCAGCAGAATCTTGAGCGCTGAGGCCGGAAGATCCCGCGACCTGTTCCCCGCGCAGGCCCTGCCCGCCACCGCTTCCCGATCTTCGTGAAAGGCCCGGAAGGAACGCAGTAGGCTCGGTCAGAACAGACATGACTAGGTGCGGAGCGGCAGTGGGCGACCTCGCCAAGATCTTCAAGGCGTACGACATCCGTGGCGTCGTCCCCGGCGAGCTCGATGAGAACGTCGCCGAGGCCGTGGGCGCCGCCTTCGTCGAGGTGCTCGGAGCCGAGGCAGTGGTCATGGCGCACGACATGCGCGCGTCCTCCGGCCCTCTCGCGGCGGCCTTCGCCCGCGGGGCGACCGGCCGGGGCGCCGACGTGGTCGACACCGGGCTCGGATCGACCGATCTGCTCTATTACGCCAGCGGCAGCCTGGGGCTACCGGGCGTGATGTTTACGGCCAGCCACAATCCCGCCCGTTACAACGGGATGAAGCTGTGCCGCGCCGGCGCCGTCCCCGTGGGGGCCGACACGGGCCTGGCGCAGATCCGCGACCGCGCCGCCGAGCTGCTCGCCCCGGGCGTCCAGCCCACCGGTGGCCGCATCGGCGAGGTCACCGAGCGAGACCTGCTCGACGGGTACGCCGCCCACCTGCGCGGCCTGGTCGGCCTCTCCGGCATGAGGCCACTCAAGGTCGTCGTGGACGCCGGCAACGGCATGGGCGGCCACACCGTCCCCACGGTGTTCGAGGGCCTTCCGCTGGAGGTGATCCCGCTCTTCTTCGAGCTCGACGGCACCTTCCCCAACCACGAGGCCAACCCGATCGCGCCCGAGAACCTCCGCGACCTGCAGAAGGCCGTGCTCGACAAGGGCGCCGACATCGGCCTGGCCTTCGACGGCGACGCCGACCGCTGCTGGGTCGTCGACGAGCGCGGCGAGTCGGTCTCGCCCTCGACGATCACCGCCCTGGTGGCCGTGCGCGAGCTGGCCAAGCACCCCGGTTCGACGGTCATCCACAACCTGATCACCTCGAAGGCGGTGCCGGAGATCATCGCCGAGAACGGCGGCGTCCCGGTGCGCACCCGGGTGGGGCACTCCTACATCAAGGCCGAGATGGCCCGCACCGGAGCCGTCTTCGGCGGCGAGCACTCCGCCCACTACTACTTCCGCGACTTCTGGTTCGCCGACTCCGGCATGCTCGCGGCACTGCACGTGCTCGCCGCCCTCGGCGAGCAGAACCGCCCGCTGTCCGACGTCCTTGAGGTCTACTCCCGTTACGCCGCGTCCGGCGAGGTCAACAGCACCGTCGCCGACCAGGCGGGCGCGCTGGCGCGGGTCCGCGCCGAGTACGCCGGCCGTGACGGGGTAACGGTGGACGAGCTCGACGGCCTCACCGTGTCGGGGGCCGACTGGTGGTTCAATCTTCGTCCGTCCAACACAGAGCCGCTCCTCCGGTTGAATGCCGAGGCGGCCGACGAGAAGCTAATGGCGGCGACCCGAGACGAGGTTCTCGCCGTCGTGAGGAGTTGACGTGAAGATCGACGATTGGTTGCTCGACATCCTGGCCTGCCCGGCCTGCAAGTCACCGCTCAACGCCGTCACCCAGAGCGATGAGCTGGCGTGCAGTTCCGAGACGTGCGGGCTGGTCTATCCGGTCCGCGACGACATCCCGGTGCTGCTGGTCGACGAGGCTCGCAAGGCGTGAGCTCGTTCGAGCCCGAGCGGCTGGATGACACGGCGTTCCTGACCGAGGCCGACCCCGCGGGCATGCTGCCCGCGGTGGCCTCCTCAGGCGCGCAGGTCCGCACCTCGCACCGCGGCGCGCTGGAGGCGGGTGTCTCCCGGCTGTCCGCCAGTGACCGTCCCCGGGCGGTCGTGATCGCGGGCGTGGGCGACTCCGCCATCGCCGGCGACATGCTCGCCGCCGTGTGCGGAGGCGGGGTCCCCATCCCCATCGTGACCGTGCGCTCCTACCGGCTGCCGGGCTGGGTGGGCGCCGCCGACCTGGTCATCGCCGTGTCCAGCTCGGGCACCACCGAGGAGACCCAGACGCTGGCGCTCGAGGCGGTGCGCCGGGGGTGCCGGCTGATCACCGTGGGCCGCGCCGGGTCGCCGCTGGCGGCGATCGCCGAGCAGGCGTCCGGGCTGCACCTGCCCGCCGCGCCGGTCCAGGGGGCGGTCCGGTTGCCCCGGGCGAACCTCTGGGGCCTGACCATGCCCCTGGTCGCCGTGGCGTCGGCGCTCGGGCTGGTCGAGGTGGACACAGACGCGATCGAGGCCACGGCCAAGCGCCTGGAGGACATCGCGCACCGCTGCCGGCCGTCGAGCGAGTCGTTCATCAACCCCGGCAAGACGCTGGCGCTGGAGATCGCCGACACGATCCCGATGGTCTGGGGCTCCTCGCCGGTGGCGACCGCCGCCGCCTACCGGCTGGCGACCCAGCTCAACCAGAACGCCAAGTATCCCGCCATCTGGGGTGAGATCCCGGAGGCCGACCACAACCAGGTGGTGGCCCTCGACGGGCCGCTCGCCCAGCGCGACATCTTCGGCGACGAGCCCTCTCTGGCCCTGCGGCTGATCGTGCTGCGCGACCTGGAGGAGCATCCCCAGGTGAGCAAGCGGCGCGCGATGTCGGTGCGCCTGGCGCAAGATCGCGGCGTGCCGGTCTCGGAGATCACCGCCGAGGGGGCCCATCCGCTCGAGCGGCTGGCCTCGCTGGTGTGTCTGGCGGACTACGGAAGCGTCTACCTGGCACTTGGTTACGGCGTCGATCCGACTCCCGTGAGCGCCATCGCGGAACTTAAGGCGAGACTTTCCCAATAAGATCTCCTTGACCGCTTTACGGGCGGGGTCAGAGCACGGTGTTACGGATGGGTGGAGACTGCGGGTGAGCGCGGGCGGCGGTAACAAGGCGATCATCGCGGCGCTGGGGGCGAACCTGGCGATCGCGGTGGCGAAGTTCGTGGCGTTCATCTTCACGGGGTCGTCCTCGATGCTGGCGGAGTCGGTGCACTCCGTCGCCGACTCGGGGAACCAGGCGCTGCTCCTGCTCGGCGACAGGCAGTCGAAGAAGCGCGAGAACCGCAAGCATCCCTTCGGGTACGGCCGCGAGCGCTATTTCTACGCGTTCGTGGTCGCGGTCGTGCTGTTCACGATCGGCGCGGTCTTCTCCCTCTACGAGGGCATCGAGAAGATCATGCACCCCCACCACGTGGAGTCCCCGATCTGGGCCTTCGGCGTGCTGGTCTTCGCGGTCGCGGCCGAGGGGTTCTCCTTCCGCACCGCGATCGTCGAGTCCAACACCATCAGGGGCGAGGTCTCCTGGTTCAACTTCATCCGCAGGGCCAAGGCCCCCGAGCTCCCGGTCGTGCTGCTGGAGGACTTCGGGGCCCTGCTGGGCCTGCTGTTCGCGCTCTTCGGCGTGACGATGGCGGTGGTCACGGGCAACGGCGTCTGGGACGGCGTCGGCACCCTCATGATCGGCATCCTGCTGGCGATCATCGCGGTGATCCTCGCGATCGAGACCAAGTCCCTGCTCATCGGCGAGAGCGCGGTGCCGGAGATCGAGGAGAAGATCTGCGAGGCGCTGGAGGGCTCCCCCGAGGTCAGCAAGGTGATCCACCTGCGCACCCTGCACCTCGGTCCCGAGGAGCTCCTGGTCGCGGCGAAGATCGCCGTGGAGCACGGTGACACGGCCTCCGACATCGCCAAGGGCATCGACGAGGCCGAGCGGCGCGTCCGCGAGGCCGTGCCGATGGCCAGGGTCATCTACCTGGAGCCCGACCTCTACCGTGTCGGCCGGCCCACCGCCTCGCCCAACGGGGCGGGCGACGCGCATTCCTGAGCCGGGTCTCCCCCTGTCGGGCGATGCCGGTCGACGTCTCCGCCGGGCCCGGCCGGGTCAGCGGTCGCGGTGGAGCAGGCGCAGAGCCTTCTCCTTCTCGAAGTCGAGCGCGCGGCGTGGGGCGTGGATGCGGCCGATGCGCAGCCCGAGGTCGCGCACGGCCTGCGCCACGGCGGGCTCGCTGAGGACGCGCATCCCGAACGCCAGCTCGGCGGGGGACACGTCGAACCGCCGCTCCAGCTCCATCGCCTGGGTGACCGCCGCGAGCTCCTCGGGGCCGAACCGCCGGTGGGAGCCTCGGTCGCGCGTCGGGGGCAGCAGGCCGAGGGCCTCCCGGTAGCGGAGCATCCGGGGTGACAATCCCAGACGCTTGGCCGCCTCAGTGATGCGCATGGACCCGAATCTTACATTCTTTTGTCAGGTTCGCAGATCTGGGGATGCATTGGGGTGCGCGCGCCTCTTAAACTCGCAGAGACGCACTGACCGGGTTGAGGGGAAACACTATGGACTTCAAGGTCGCCGACCTTGCTCTGGCCGATTTCGGCCGCAGGGAAATCCAGCTCGCCGAGCATGAGATGCCGGGCCTCATGGCCATCCGCAGCGAGTACGCCGACGCGCGCCCGCTGACCGGAGCCAAGATCATGGGCTCGCTCCACATGACCATCCAGACCGCCGTGCTCATCGAGACGCTCGTAGCGCTCGGTGCCGACGTCCGCTGGGTGAGCTGCAACATCTTCTCCACCCAGGACCACGCGGCCGCCGCGGTCGTCGTCGGCCCCGACGGCACGGCCGACGACCCCAAGGGCGTGCCGGTGTTCGCCTGGAAGGGCGAGACGCTGGAGGAGTACTGGTGGTGCACCGAGCAGGCGCTCACCTGGCCTGGCGGCGGCGGCCCCAACATGATCCTCGACGACGGCGGCGACGCGACCCTGCTCGTCCACAAGGGCGCCGAGTACGAGAAGGCCGGGGCCGTGCCCTCGCCCTCCGAGAACGACGCCGAGGAGTGGAAGATCATCCTCGACCTCCTCCACCGCACGGTGTCCTCCGAGGGTCGGTGGACCGCCGTGGCCAAGGAGATCAAGGGCGTCACCGAGGAGACCACGACCGGCGTCCACCGTCTCTACGAGATGTTCAAGGCCGGCTCGCTGCTCTTCCCGGCGATCAACGTCAACGACTCGGTGACCAAGTCGAAGTTCGACAACAAGTACGGCTGCCGCCACAGCGTGATCGACGGCCTCAACCGCGCCACCGACGTGCTCATCGGCGGCAAGGTCGCCGTGGTCGCGGGGTACGGCGACGTGGGCAAGGGCTGTGCCGACGCGCTGCGCGGCCAGGGCGCCCGCGTGATCGTCACCGAGATCGACCCGATCTGCGCGCTCCAGGCGGCCATGGACGGCTTCCAGGTCACCACGCTGGAGGAGGTCGTCGGCATCGCCGACATCTTCGTGACCACGACCGGCAACTTCGACATCATCACGGCCGACCACATGAGCCGTATGAAGCACAACGCGATCGTCTCCAACATCGGCCACTTCGACAACGAGATCGACATGGCCGGTCTGGCGAAGCTGCCCGGCATCGTGAAGACCGAGATCAAGCCGCAGGTCCACACCTGGACCTTCGCCGACGGCCACTCGATCATCGTGCTGGCCGAGGGCCGCCTGATGAACCTCGGCTGCGCCACCGGCCACCCCAGCTTCGTGATGTCCAACTCCTTCACGAACCAGGTGATCGCGCAGATCGAGCTGTTCACCAAGACCGAGGAGTACCCCATCGGCGTCTACGTGCTGCCCAAGCACCTGGACGAGAAGGTCGCGCGGCTCCACCTCGACGCGCTCGGCGTCAAGCTCACCGAGCTCACCAAGGCGCAGGCCGAGTACATCGGCGTCGACGTCGAGGGTCCGTACAAGCCCGACCACTACCGCTACTGATCGACCGTACTGATCGACCGGCCTTTCCGGCCAGGCGAGGTCCCCGCGTGAGGTCGCGCGGGGACCTTTCGCCACACAGGGGGACAGGGAAGATTGTGGATGTCGCTGACGCGTCGCTCGCCGAGGCGGGCGAGCGCAGCATCGACTGGGCGCTGCGTGCCATGCCCGTGCTGCGGGCGATCGGCGCGCGGTTCGACGCCGCGCGCCCGCTCGAAGGCCTGAAGATCGCCGCGTGCCTCCACGTGACCGCGGAGACCGCGGTGTTCGTCGGCGCGCTGAAGGCTGGCGGAGCCCAGATCGCCCTCGCGGCGTCCAACCCCCTGTCCACGCGGAACGACGTCGCGGCAGCCCTGCGGACGTACGGCGTGGCGGTGCACGCCCGCGCGGGCGTGGACCGCGCCACCTACTACCGGCACCTCCACCAAGCCCTCGACATCGGGCCCGACATCGTGCTCGACGATGGCTGCGACCTGGTCAACACGCTGCACACCGAGCGCGTCGAACTGCTCGACGGGGTCACGGGCGGGTGCGAGGAGACCACGACGGGCATCATCCGGCTGCGCCAGATGGCGGCCGAGCACGCCCTGCGCTTCCCGGTCGTCGCGGTCAACGACACCCGCACGAAGCGCATGTTCGACAACAGGTACGGCACGGGACAGTCCACGCTCGACGGCATCATGCGGGCGACCAACACGCTGATCGCCGGGCGCACGATCGTGGTCGCCGGGTTCGGCTTCTGCGGGCGTGGCGTGGCCGAGCGGGCGCGGGGGCAGGGCGCCCGGGTCATCGTCACCGAGATCGACCCGGTCAAGGCGCTGGACGCCAGCATGCAGGGCTACGAGGTGCTGCCGATGGTCGAGGCGGCGCGCGCGGGAGACCTGTTCATCACCGTCACCGGTAACCGCGACGTCATCAGGGGCGAGCACCTCGCCGAGATGAGGGACGGCGCCATCCTCGCGAACGCCGGCCACTTCGACGTCGAGATCGACGTGCGGGCCCTGGAGGGCATGGCGCAGGAGGTCCACCTCGGGGTGCGGCCCCACACCGACGAGTACGTCCTCGCCGACGGGCGGCGGCTGCTGCTGCTCGCGGAGGGCCGCCTGGTCAACCTGACAGCCGCCGAGGGGCATCCCGCGGCCGTCATGGACATGTCGTTCTCGGCCCAGGCGCTGGCCGTCGCGTGGCTGGCCGAGGAGCGGGTACGGCTCGCGCCCGGCGTGTACGACGTGCCCGCGGAGATCGACGCGGAGGTGGCGCGGCTGAAGCTCGCGGCGGCCGGCATCGACATCGACACGCTCACCCCCCTCCAGGCCGATTACCTCCGGTCGTGGCGCTTCGGCTCGTGACGTCCGTTCTTCACCGCGGTTAACCGTTTTCCGATCATCGGCGCAGGCCAGGGCCTTGCTCCCGGCCCGCTAGCCCGCCATGTCGCGATTCGCTGATATTTCACCATCGAACCGGCATCACTTGCGGGTCGCGCCTCGCCAACGGTTGGGTAACCGCCCTCGACAGCCACCCCTCCGGGATGGGTTCCTTCATTCAGAGCAAGCCCCAGCAAGCCGCAGGGCGCGTCACGGTACCGGTTCAGCCCTGCTATCGGCCACCCAAGGTTCCCCATCTCGGCACGAGGAGGGCAGATGGCCAACACGCGCCATCTCACCATTGCGGTTGTGGCGGCGGCGACCCTGCTCGCCACGGCCTGTCAGACGGACGGCGCAGGCGGCGGCACGGGCAACTCCGCCGCTCCCGAGCGGGCGGGCAAGGCTGTGCCGGGCGGCACGCTGCGGCTCGTCGGCGGCGGTGACGTCGACCACCTGGACCCCACCAGCACGTACTACGTCGTGACCAACCAGCTCCTGCGGACCTACGCCCGCCAGCTGTTCACGCTGCCGGCGTCGACCGACGCCAAGAAGGCGGTGCAGGTCGTGCCCGACGTCGCCACGGAGATCCCGACGACGTCCAACGGCGGCCTCAGCCAGGACCTGCTGACCTACACGATCAAGATGCGCGACGGCGTCCAGTGGGACACCTCGCCGCCGCGCGCGGTGACGGCGCAGGACTACCTGCGCGGCTTCAAGCGGCTCTGCAACCCGGTGGCGGGCGCGGGGGCGCCGGGCTACTACACCAGCACGATCAAGGGGATGGCCGAGTACTGCGCGGCCTACGCGAAGGCGTTCGAGAAGGACAAGCCCACGCCGAAGGCCCTCGCGGACTTCCAGAACTCACACGACATCGCCGGAGTTCAGGCCAAGGACGACAAGACCATCGTCTTCACGCTGATCCAGCCGGCCGGTGACTTCCTCAACATCCTCGCGCTGAACTTCGCCTCGGCGGCTCCCCAGGAGTACGACCAGTACGCCCCCGACGACGCCGACTTCCGCCAGCACGTGATCTCCAACGGCCCCTACAAGATCACGAAGTACGTGGCGACCAAGGAGATCCGGCTGGAGCGCAACCCGGCCTGGAAGCAGGAGTCCGACCCGGTCCGCCACCAGTACGTCCAGGCCATCGAGGTCAAGGAGGGCGTCACCGAGCCCGACAGCGTGCAGCAGCAACTGGAGGCCGGCAGCGCCGACCTCGCCTGGGACCTGCCGGTCCCGACCGCGCAGCTTCCCCGGCTGAGCTCCTCGGGCGATCCGAACTACAAGGTCTACCCGGGGGCGATCACCAACCCGTACCTGGTGTTCAACCTCCAGAGCAAGAACGAGAACGGGGCCATGGGCAAGCTCGGGGTCCGCCAGGCCATCGAGTACGCCATCAGCAAGGTCGCGATCGGCAAGATCTACGGTGGCAAGGAGCTCAACACCCCGCTGCACACGGCGATCCCGCCGGGCAACATCGGGTACGAGGAGTACAACCCGTACCCGACGCCCAACGACGAGGGCGACCCGGCCAAGTGCAAGCAGACGCTCGCGGAGGCGGGCTACCCGAACGGCCTGACCCTCATCGGGGCGTTCCGCAACGCGGGCAACCACCCGTCGGTGTTCCAGTCGTACTCCGCCGACCTGAAGAAGTGCGGCATCACGGTCAAGGGTCTGCCCGTGCGGCAGGGCGACTACTACGGCGCCTTCCTGCAGAACCCGTCCCTGGCGAAGGACAGCAAGTGGGACATCTCGGCGCCTGGATGGGTCCCGGACTGGTACGGCAACAACGGCCGGTCGGTGTCGCAGCCGCTGTTCCAGACCAACTGCACCCCGGGAACCTCGAACTACGGCTGCTACAGCAACCCGCGGGTCGATGACCTGATCAAGCAGGCGCTGGCCGAGCCCGACCCGACCAAGGCGGCGGCCCTGTGGCACCAGGTGGACCAGAAGGTGCTGGCCGACGCGGTGATCGTGCCCTTCCAGAACCAGAACACCCCGATCTATCACGCGAAGCGGGTGAAGAACGCGATCTACCTGCCGTCGTTCCAGCTCTTCGACCTCACCAACCTCTGGCTGGACCCGCCGACCCCATGACCCTTCTCGAGGTGAAAGATCTCACGGTCGGCTTCCCGACCGCGGACGGCCTGGTCCAGGCCGTCCGCGGGCTGTCGTTCAGCGTCGAGCCGGGGCGGACGCTGGCGATCGTCGGGGAGTCGGGGAGCGGCAAGACGGTCAGCACTCAGGCCATCCTGGGGCTGCTCCCCGAGGCGGACATCTCGGGGAGCGCACTCTTCGAGGGTGTGGACCTTCTCGGGCTCGACGAGGAACGGCTCCGCCAGATCCGAGGATCCGAGATAAGCGTGATATTTCAGGATCCGCTGACCAGCCTGCACCCGCTGTACAAGGTGGGCTGGCAGATCGCGGAGCTGATCCGCGTCCACGACGCCGGGGTGAGCCGCGCGGAGGCCAGGCGGCGCGCGGTGGAGCTGTTGGGGCTGGTCGGCATCCCCCGGCCCGACCGCAGGGTGGACGACTACCCGCACCAGTTCTCGGGCGGCATGCGGCAGCGGGCGATGATCGCGATGGCGCTCGCGCTCAACCCCAAGCTGGTGGTCGCGGACGAGCCCACCACGGCGCTCGACGCGACCGTCCAGGCGCAGATCCTGGACCTGATCACCCGCCTCCAGCGGGAGTTCGACATCGCGCTGGTGCTGATCACGCACGACCTCGGGGTGGTCGCGGGCGTCGCCGACGAGGTCATGGTGATGTACGCCGGGCTCCCGGTGGAGCGGGCCGACCGGCGGACGATCTACTACCGGCCACATCACCCCTACACAAAGGGCTTGCTGGAGTCGATCCCCGGCAGCACGGGCGTGCGGCAGGGAAGGCTACGGCCCATCCCCGGCCAGCCGCCCAGCATGATCGCGGTGCCGTCCGGGTGCGCGTTCCACCCGCGCTGCCCGTACGCCATGCCCGTATGCGCGGCCGAGCGCCCGCCGCTCGGCAGGGTCACCGGCGACGGCGACCACGCCTCGGCCTGCTGGCTGCCGCACCAGGCCGTCGGCCTCGGCGAGGAGGCGGAGGCCGTACGGCTGCGCGCCTCGGGAACCGAGGCCCGGTGAGCGGGGACCCA
This sequence comes from Sphaerisporangium sp. NPDC088356, assembly GCF_040685555.1. Lineage (NCBI taxonomy): Bacteria > Bacillati > Actinomycetota > Actinomycetes > Streptosporangiales > Streptosporangiaceae > Sphaerisporangium > Sphaerisporangium sp. NPDC088356. The sequence goes on along the minus strand of NZ_JBFBIK010000006.1, from coordinate 81,390 downwards.
GAAAACGGAGGCTCGGTGAACCTTCTGGAAGTGGACGACCTGGTCAAGCACTTCCCGATCCACGAGGGCGCCGTGCTCCGCCGTACGGTCGGGCAGGTGCACGCCGTCGACGGGGTCAGCCTGGCGCTGGCGCCCGGCGAGACGCTGGGCCTGGTGGGGGAGACCGGCTGCGGCAAGTCCACGCTGGCCCGCTGCATCGCGGGACTGCACCCGGTGACCTCCGGCAAGGTCACCTTCGACGGTCAGGACATCACCAACCTGTCGCGTAGTGCGATGCGGCCCTTCCGCAGGGACATCCAGGTGATGTTCCAGGATCCGTACGGCTCGCTGAACCCCCGCAGGCGCGTCGGCTCGATCATCGCCGACCCCCTGGTCATCCACGGCGTGGGCACCTCGAAGGAGCGGCGGCGTACGGTGTCTGAGCTGATGGAACGCGTCGGGCTCAACCCGGAGCACTACAACCGCTTCCCCGCGGAGTTCTCCGGAGGCCAGCGGCAGCGCATCGGCGTGGCCCGCGCCCTGGCGCTGCGCCCCCGGCTGATCATCTGCGACGAGCCGGTGTCGGCCCTCGACGTGTCGATCCAGGCCCAGATCCTCAACCTGCTCAAGGACCTCCAGGACGACTTCGGGCTGACGTACCTCTTCATCGCGCACGACCTCTCGGTGGTGCGGCACGTCAGCGACCGGATCGCGGTGATGTACCTCGGCCGGGTGGCCGAGCTGGCCGAGGCCGACGAGCTGTACGAGCACCCCCGCCATCCGTACTCCGACGCCCTGCTCTCGGCCACGGCCGTCGCCGACCCCGATGTGGCCGACCGGCGCGAACGCGTCATCCTCACCGGAGACGTCCCCTCGCCGATCGACCCGCCGTCCGGCTGCCGGTTCCACCCGCGCTGCCCGAGGGCAAAGGAGATCTGCTCGGCCGAGCGGCCCGCGCTGGAGGGGGCCGCGCACCTGACGGCCTGCCACTTCCCGATCGGCCCCGACAGCCCGGCGACCAGGAACGCCCCGCCCGCGGCGGACGGGTCAGACCGTGACGACGATCAGCCAGTGGACGGGGGGACGAGGTGACGCTCACCGAGATTCGCCCGGACGCGGTGCCGGACAATGTCATCGCGGGCCGCAGCCCGTGGGCCCTCGCGTGGGCACGCATCCGCACCGACAAGGTGGCCCTCGCCTCGGCGGTGATCGTGGTCGTCCTGCTCCTGCTCGCCGCCGCGGCGCCGCTCATCGCGCAGTGGAGCGGCCACGGCCCGGACGACCAGTTCCGCGACATCGGCATCACCGAGCAGGGGCTTCCGGTCGCGCCGAACGGGACGTTCTGGTTCGGCACCGACCGCCTCGGCCGCGACCTGTTCATCCGCGTCCTGTACGGGGCCCGCGTCTCGCTGGTCGTCGGGGTGGTGTCCACCGGGTTCGCGGCGCTGCTCGGGGTCGCCGTGGGGCTGCTGGCCGGGTTCTACGGCGGCGTGATCGACACGCTCCTGTCGCGGCTGATGGACGTCGTGCTGTCGTTCCCGTACCTGATCTTCGCCATCGCGATCGTCTCCATCGCCGGGCCGTCGCTCACCGCGACGATCGGGGTGATCGCCTTCTATTCCTGGGCGGCGATCGCCCGCATCGTGCGCGGGCAGACCCTGTCGATCAACCAGCGCGAGTACGTCGAGGCCGCCAGGTCACTGGGGGCGAGCGACGCGCGCATCATGTTCGTCGACATCCTGCCGAACCTGCTCGCCCCGGTGATCGTGCTGGTGACCCTGCTGGTCCCGGCGGCGATCGTGTTCGAGTCGACGCTGTCCTACCTCGGCCTCGGCATCGTCCCGCCGACCCCCTCCTGGGGCAACCTGCTCAGCGAGGCGCAGGGCTTCTACCGGGTCGCGTGGTGGTACCTCACCTTCCCGGCGGGAAGCCTGCTGCTGGCCACGCTCGCGTTCAACCTGCTCGGCGACGGCGTCCGGGACGCCATCGACCCGAGGACCGAACGGCTCTTCAACAGGCGCAGGGGCATCCTGCGGAGACGGACCGGCGGCAAGAGGGCCTCACGCGTGAAGAGCATGGAGGGCTGACCCGATGTTCCGGCGCTTCCTCATCCGGCGGGTGCTGCTCGGCGTGGTCGTGCTCTGGCTGGTCACGCTGGGGACGTTCTTCATGTTCTTCGTGGCGCCCGGCGATCCGGCGAGGACGCTGGCGGGCCGGCAGGCCACCCCCGAGCAGGTCGACCTGATCAGGCGCGACCTCGGCCTCGACCGGCCGATCCTCGTGCAGTACGGCGACTATATGGGCAGGCTGGTCCACGGCGACCTCGGCAAGTCGTACTTCAACGGGGAGCCGGTGGGCAAGCTGGTCGCCGCCGACCTCCCGCCCACCCTGTCGCTCGTCCTCGGCGGCGCGGTGCTGTGGTTCCTGGTCGGCGTCAGCGCCGGGGTGCTCAGCGCGACCCGTGCGCGCTCGCTGCTGGACAGGGCGCTGACGTTCCTGGCCCTCGCTGGAGTGTCGATGCCCACCTTCGTCATCGGGCTGCTCCTGCTGTACCTGCTCTTCTTCCAGCTCACCAAGGCCGGCGTGCCGATCTTCCCGCCCGATTCGTACGTCGGCCTGTCGGAGAACCCGGCCGAGTGGGCACGGCACCTGATCCTGCCCTGGGTCACGCTCGCCACCGTGCAGGCCGCGACCTACCTGCGGCTCACCCGGGGGTCGATGCTCGACGTGCTGGGCGAGGACTACATCCGCACGGCTCGCGCCAAGGGCGTGCCCGAGCGGCGGGTGATCGTCCGGCACGGCCTGCGGTCGGCGCTGACACCGGTGGTGTCGCAGCTCGGCGTGGACATCGGCACCCTCATCGGGGGCGTGGTCGTCACCGAGTCGGTGTTCGGCCTCGGCGGCGTCGGGCAGGCGGTGGTCCAGGCGTTCGTGAGCGGCGACCTACCGGTGATCATGGGGGTGGTGCTCATCACCGCGGCGGCGGTCGTGGTGGCGAACCTGCTGGTCGACGTGGCCTACGCCCTCCTGGACGCCCGTGTCAGGCTCGCGTGAGGGGGGTGGGTATGGCCGGTGCGACCTCTCCCTCACGCACCGGGCCATACCCGTTCCCACGTAGCGGGCTAATGCCCCAGTAGCCCGCTGGAACATCCCGTGCCCGTGCTTTACGCATGTATGCCTCGGCATTACCAAAAATCTACGCCGGAGGGATGAAACCACCGGGCGTCGGGCGCGTTCGCCCTGCTGAGGACGGGCGAGCGGCAGGCGGCGGGCCGTACGAAATCGCCGGACGCCAGGTGGGCGGAGGAAGCGGGGCGGGGGGCCCCAGCGGAGGGGGGACCGCTCCGTACGGCGAGGAGTTCTGCCGCATCTGGCGCGCGAGCCGTACCTCCGTGCGGCGGCGGCGCTCGGCGAGCACGGCGGCCAGATAGGCGTAGGGAGGCGCGGAGGGCGGGGGCGGCGGCGAGACGAAGGACGCGAACTGGGCGGCGATGCGCGTGCCCATGTCGTGCCGGACGGCGGGGGAGAGCTGGTGCCAGCGCGAGAGGTACTGCCTCGCCGTGGCGGCGAGGTCCTCGGGCAGGCGGGAGAGCTCCAGTGTGCCGGCCCAGCGGGCGAGCGGCGCGGGCATCTCGGGCGGCGGAGCCTGGCGGGGGCCCCGCTCGGAGATCACGATGGTCCCCGAGAAGATGTCACCGAGCCGCTTGCCCTGCGGCGAGATCAGCGAGCTGATCAGCGCCGGAGCGCCGAAGAACATCCAGAACTCGAGGAGCCCGGACAGCCCACGGAACAGCGCCTGCCGGAAGCGCTCGGGGCCGCCGTCGTCGCTGACGACCCGCAGGCCCATGGCGAGCTTGCCGAGGCTCCTGCCCCGGCTGAGCGTCTCGAAGATCACCGGGTATCCCACGATCACGAGCGCGCTCAGCAGGATCGTGAGCGCCACCGCGACCGCTTCCTCGGCGACGATCGACAGCATGCCCAGCAGCAGGCTCAGCCCGAGGATGGCCAGGAACTGGAGCACCATGTCGATCAACAGCGCCAGGGCCCGGCTCGGCAGCTGGGCCACTCGTACCTCTACGACCACGGCCTCGCCGGTCACGACATCTGCCACGTCCCCCACCCTATCCATCGGCCCAATAGGCTCTCGTGCGTGGACATCGACGCGTTTGTCTCCGCGCACAAGCCGACGTGGGACCGGCTGGAGACCCTGGTGCGGCACCGCGGCTCGCTCAGCGGGCCCGAGGTGGACGAGCTGGTCGACCTCTACCAGCGCGTCGCGACGCACCTGTCCATCGTCAGGTCAGGCTCCGACCAACTGCTGGTGGGCCGGCTCTCGGCGCTCGTCGCGCGGGCGCGCTCGGCGGTCACGGGGGCGCACACGCCGGCCTGGCGGGAGTTCATCCGCTTCTTCACCGTCTCGTTCCCGGTGGTCGCCTACCGCGCCCGGTGGTGGTGGGCCACCACGACGGCGGTGTTCCTGCTGGTCTCCCTGGCGGTCGGCATGTGGGTCGCGCGAAACCCCGACGTCCAGGCCGCCATCGCCGGGCCCGAGCAGATCAAGCAGCTCGTGGAGCACGACTTCGCCGACTACTACTCCGAGCATCCCTCGGGGGCGTTCGCCGGGCAGGTGTGGATCAACAACGCCTGGGTCTCGATGCAGGTGATCGCCACGTCCGTGCTGCTCGGCATCCCGATCCCGTACATCCTCTGGCAGAACGCCGCGAACGTCGGCGTCTCCGCCGGGCTCATGGCCTCCCGCGACCGGCTCGACGTCTTCTTCGGCCTGATCACCCCGCATGGCCTGCTGGAGCTGACCGCCGTCTTCCTCGCCGCCGCCGTCGGCATGCGCCTCGGCTGGACGGCCATCGACCCCGGGCCGAGGAAGCGCACTGAGGCACTGGCCGAGCAGGGACGGGCCGTGGTCGCCGTCGCGCTCGGCCTGGTGGTGGTCCTGCTGGTGTCGGGGCTGATCGAGGCGATGGTGACCCCCTCCGCCCTGCCCACGTGGGCGCGCGTCGGCATCGGGGTGGCCGCCGAGGCCGCGTTCCTGGCGTACGTCGTGTTCTTCGGGCGCCGCGCGCTGCGGGCGGACGAGACCGGCGACCTCGAACGCGCCCCCGACGTCGCCCCCTCAGCCTGAGGCGCGCATATCGAGCTACTCGGGTCTCTCCCCGTGGTGCTGGGACACTCCGGTGACCTGCGGAAACCGGTTCCAGCTACAGCGCTTTGAGGAATTTCGCGGCGATCGGCGCCGCCACGGCGCCACCGGTGCCCCCGTTCTGGACCAGCACCGCGAACGCCAGGTCGCCCCGGTACCCGATGAACCACGCGTGCGACCTGGCCCCGGCGACCTCGGCGGTGCCGGTCTTGCCCGCGGTGCCCGAGGGGAGACCGGCCCGCGCCGCGGTGCCCCGGGTGACCACGGCGCCCATCATCGTGCGCAGGCCGTCGGCCACGCCGTCGTCCAGGGGCACCTGCGCCGGTGAACCCGCGGGGGGCGCGTCCGTCATGATGGCGGGCTTCCAGACGCCGCTCGCGGCGGCGGCGGCCACCTCGGCCATGCACAGCGGGCTGGCCTGCACGGAGTTCTGGCCGATGGCGTCGGAGCCCAGCTCGTTCAGGTCCTTGTACGGCAGGATGCGGCAGAAGCTCAGGCCCGGCTTCTCGCGGAACCCGAAGCGGTCGGCGGCCTCGGCGCGCAGCCGGTCGTCGCGCAGCCGTTCGTAGGTCTGGCGCACGAACGTGGTGTTGCAGGACAACGCGAAGGCCGTGGTGAGGCTCACGGTGCCGTGGTCGGCGCCCCCGTCGTTGGTGAAGGTCCTGGCGTTCGGGATGGTGTAGCTCCCCGGGCACGCCACCGGTGACTCAGGAGTCAGGCCGCTGCGGAACAGGGCGGCGGAGGTCACCACCTTGAACGCCGAACCCGGCGGGTACAGGCCGTTGAACGCACGCTTGCCGCCCAGCGTGTCCGCCACCGCGCGGACCTGGCCAGACTGGACGTCCATGGCCACGATCGCCGAGGGCTGCCCGACCCCGTCCAGTGCGCGGGCGGCGGCGGCCTGGACGGTCTGGGAGATCGTGCTCCGCGTTCCCGTCTGCGGCGGGGTGGGGGATGCCAAAAGGACCTTGCCCGATGGCACCTCCTCCAGCTTCAGGGTGACCACCGTCGCGTCCAGCCCGGTGACGTAGTCGCCCGCCCGGCTGTCCGCGGGGAACGGCAGTCCCTCGCGGGTGAGCGTGGCGGGCCTTCGGACCCGGGTCTCCCTCAGGCGCAGGCTCCCGCCGTCCTTGAGCGAGGGGTGCAGCGTCTCGGGGGCCCAGAGCACCTTCCAGGCACCGTTCCTGGACGCCAGGCGCAGCACCGAGGAGAACGGCCACCGGCCCAGCCCGGTCACCTCCCTGACCCCCTGGAAGGGCACCTCGGCCGCCTGCTCGCCCTGGCGGCGCGGAGCGCCCGGGCTGAGCGACAGCGACGCGATCCGCAGCTCGGCGCTGAACCGCCGGTGCCGATCGGCGAAGTCGGCCGGAGGGTTGTCCACCAGCGCGGCCATGGTGGAGAAGTCACCGGCCCGCCAGGCGTCGAAGTAGCGCGCCGCGGTCACGTCGGGAGCGGCCGGCGCCGCAGTCTGGGGCGTCACGACGGACGGCGGGGGCGTCTGGGCCGTGGTCTCCAGCGGTGGGGGAGTCTCGGCCGGCAGGAGGGTCGGCGCGGGCGTCGAGGCCGGTGGCGCTCCCCCGGCCGACCGGACGGGCGCGGAGGTCTGCCGCGCCCGCGGCGTGGCCTCCACGGGACCGGGGCCGGTCAGCAGCGCGAACACGCCGAACGCGATCATCGCCACCACCAAGGCGATCATCACGAGAGGCCACCGCTCACGCATTCCGCCGACACCGCCCGATTCCCCCGCGTGCACACCAGCGCAAAAGATCGTAAGCGCGCACCCGGCCACGTACCAGGCTTTCACCCCTCCTGGCGGATTGTTCGCCCTCAAAGCATCAATTGGTGGCAGGCCGGAACTTCTCGGCCACGACTTCGCTCGCCCGCGACGGTGCGACAGACGCCTAGAGGCGGCCGGCGGCCTTGAGGGCGAGGTAGGTGTCGGCGAGGGCGGGGGCCAGGTCGTCGGGGGTGGCGTCGACCACCTCGCATCCGTGGCGGCGGAGCCGGGCGGTGAGCCGCTCGCGCTCGCCACGCAGGTGCTCGGCCGCCGCCGCGTCGTAGACCTGCTCGGCCGTGCCGCGGCCGGCCGCCATCTCGGCGACACGCGGGTCGGCGACGGCGGCCACCAGCACGACGTGTCGCGAGGCCAGCTGCGGCAGTACGGGGAGCAGGCCCTCTTCCATGGCCGCCGGGTTCAGGTCGGTGAGCAGGACGACCAGGCACCGCCGCTTGGCGCGGGCTTGGACGGCCGCCACCATGCTCGCGGAGTCCGCCTCGACGAGCTCGGCCTCGATGGGCGCCATCACGTTGACCAGCGCCGACAGCGAGTCGGTACGGGAGGCGCCGGACATCCACGCCCGTACGGCGCGGTCGTGGGCGAGGAAGTCGACCCGGTCACCGGCGCGGGTCGCGAGGGCGGCCAGCAGCAGGGCCGCGTCCATCGACCAGTCGAGACGCGGCCATCCGGCAGCGTTCGCGGCACCGCCCGGCCGACTTGGCGGGAAGATGGGAGGGGTTCTCGTGGTGGTGCCGGGAGCCGCGGGGATGGGGGAGGTGCCGACTCGGCCGGCAGATGTGCGGCCGGTGTCGAGGACGATCAGGACCCGGCGGTCGCGTTCGGGGCGCCAGGTCCTGACCACCACGTCCGAACGGCGGGCCGTGGCACGCCAGTCGATCGAGCGCACGTCGTCGCCCACGACGTACTCACGCAGGGAGTCGAACTCCGTGCCCTGGCCGCGCACCAGAGCGGGATGCTGTCCCTCCAGCTCGCGCAGCTTGGACAGCTTCGCGGGCAGGTGCTTGCGGCTGAGGAACGGCGGCAGCACCCGCACGGTCCAGGGCACCCGGTGGGACCCCTGACGCGCGGCCACGCCGAGGGGGCCGAGCGACCGTACCGTGATCGTCACGGCCTCCCGGTCGCCGCGCCGCGACGGCGTCAGCGTCGTGACGAGGCGGCGGCGCTCACCGCCCGGGACGTCGAGGCGCAGGTGGCGCGGGCTCGCGCCGGCCGACGGCGGCCAGGCGTCCCGCAGCGTGCCGCGTACGCGCCGGCGTCCGGGGTTCTCGACGATCAGCTCCACCTCGACCGACTCGCCGAGCCGTACGAGGTGCTCGCCGCCGCGCCGGAAGCGCAGCGGGCGCACGCCCCCGGCGAACAGCAGGTCGACCAGGATGAGCGCGCCCAGCAACAGCAGCAGGCCGAGCACGGCGTAGCCGGGCCGCGGCGCGAACAGCACGCCGGCCGCGCCCAGCGCCGCGATCAGCCCCGCACGGCCGGTCAGCGCCATCAGCGGGGTACCGGGACCGACGCGAGCACACCGTCGAGCAGCCCGTCCGGTGTCGCACCCTCCAGCTCGGCTTCGGGACGGAGCTGGATGCGGTGCCGCAGGGCGGGCTTGGCCAGGGCCTTCACGTCGTCGGGGGTGACGTAGGAACGGCCGGACAGCCAGGCCCACGCGCGGGCCGCCGCCAGCAGCGCGGTCGCGCCACGCGGGGACACGCCCAGTTGCAGGGACGGGGACAGGCGGGTCGCCCGGGCGAGGTCCACGATGTACCCGAGCACCTCGGGGGCCACGTGGACCTTGGCGACCTCGGCCCGCGCCGCCGCGAGGTCGGCGGCCGTCGCCACCTGCTTGACGTGCGACAGGTCCTTCGGGTCGAAGCCGAGCGCGTGGCGTTCGAGCACCGCGATCTCCTGGTCGCGCGGCGGCAGCGGCACGGTCAGCTTGAGCAGGAACCGGTCGAGCTGCGCCTCCGGCAGCTGGTACGTGCCTTCGTACTCGATCGGGTTCTGCGTGGCGACCACCACGAACGGATCGGGCAGCTTCACCGGCGAGCCGTCCACGCTGACCTGCCGCTCCTCCATGGCCTCCAGCAGCGCGGCCTGGGTCTTCGGAGGGGTGCGGTTGATCTCGTCGGCGAGCAGCAGGTTGGTGAAGATCGGCCCCTCGCGGAAGGCGAACTCGGCCGTCTTGGCGTCGTACACCAGCGACCCGGTGACGTCTCCCGGCATCAGGTCGGGCGTGAACTGCACCCGTTTGAAGTCGAGGGACAAGGTGGCGGACAGCGTGCGTACGAGCAGCGTCTTGGCCACGCCGGGGACGCCCTCGAGCAGCACGTGCCCCTTGCACAGCAGGGCGATCACCAGGCCGGTGACCACGGCGTCCTGCCCCACGACCGCCTTGCCCACCTCGGCGCGAAGCGCCCCGAGCGCGTCCCTGGCCATGTCGCCGGGGAAGGACGGCTCATGCGCCGGCGGCGGGGCGTCGGCCGGTGGCGGCGTGGACGTGACGGGCGCGACCGTCCCGGAAGGTCCCCCAGGTCCGGGAGGTGCCGGAGGCCCGGAAGGTCCCTGAGGTGCCGGGGACGATGCCTCGGGGGATGTCTGGGGCCACGGGTTCAAGGGGCCTCCGGGCGGAGGTGTGGTCACGGCTCTCGTACCTGCCTTTCCAAGGTGTCGAGGTGGCCGGCCAGGGCAACGAGCCCGGCGTCATCGGCCGGAATCGGGCCGTACATGACCGAACGCACCCAACCTGCATCCTGCCCGGTCCGCAGAGCGGTCGCTGCGATGATCTCGTCCGGAGTCGCGTCGCCGGACAGGCCGAGCCTCGGGGCGAGCCGGGCGGCGGACGCCGCCCGCAGGGTGGCGGAGGCGCGGTCGCGGGCCCGGCGGGCGCGGTAGAGACGGCCGCGCCCCTCGACGGTCTCGGCCGCGCGTACGACCACGGGCATCCGCTCGACCACGACGGGACCGAGGCGGCGGCCCCGCCAGAACGCCACCACCAGCAACGCGACGCCGAGCTGGAGCACGGCCCAGGGCACCCCCGCCGGGACGAGATCCCCGGCACTGGCATGTCCCGCCCCGGGGACCGCCCGTGACTCCTCCGGCACCAGCCAGATGAGGACCGGCTTCGCGCCCGCGAGGTTGATCGCCAGCGCGGCGTTGCCGTCCTCGGCGAGCCGCTGGTTCGTCATGAACGCGCCGTCTGCCACCACGGTCACCGTGGGGGTGCCGAAAGAGCGCACCAGGCTCGGTCCGTCGGCGCCCGGATAGCAGCCGATCGACCTGGCGGGCACAGTGAGGGCGCCGCCGCCGGTGAACGCGCTTCCCGCCCGGACGGCGGCGGGGAGATCGCATCGTGGCTCCCTCGAACGCACCGACGCCTGGCCGCTCGCCGTGATCCCGGGGGCGAGGGTGGACAGGCCGGGGACCGTGCCGACGATCATCCGGTCGGCGCGGGTGCGCGAGAGCGTGGTGATGTCGTCGTCGCCGAGGTAGGCGGTGCTGGACACCAGCAACTGCGTACCGGGCCCGTCCAGGCGTACGACGTCTTCGACGGTGGAGACCCGCTCGACCCGGATCCCTCGCCGGCCGAGGATCTCGGCCAGAGCCCTGCTCCCGGTGAGCGTCGCGTCGGCGGGATCGAGACGCCGGCCCTCCGTGGAGGTGCCGGTGACCAGCGCGGTGAGCGCGGCGAGGACGATCACGACCAGGCCGAAGAGCACCATGCCGCGGCCGCCGCGCCACATGCCGCGCACGGTCGCCGACGTCGAGGTCGAGGGGCCGCCGGGGACGGTCGAGGCGGCACGCTCGGGTGCGGTGACCGTCATGGGGCGTCTCCCCCGGCCGATCGGGAGGCGGGTCGCCTCGGTGCAGTGACGGTCATCGGGCGCCCGCCGTGGCCGGGGTGATCGCGGCCGGTCTGGCGGCGCGCAGGTCCTGGTCGAGCCCCGACATGGCCTGGTAGCCCTCCGCGTTTCCGGGCGCCTCGCCGTAGGTGACGTCGTCGAACAGGCGGGCCGCCACGGCGAGCCTCGCGGCGAACTCGGGAAGCTCACGCCCGGCGGCCTCGGCCAGCTCGTCCGCCGTCCTTCCGGGCTGCGGTGCCACGATCGCCCGGTGCTCCAGGTCGCGCGCGATGGCCCGGAGCCGCTCGCGGATGGCCTCGGCCCAGCGCGACTCCCCGGCGAGGCGCTCGGCCTCGGCCCGGTGCTCGCCGGCGGTGCGCTCACGGACGCCGAAGAGCCCGTCGGCGGCGGCCCGGCGGCTCCGCGTGGCGCGCTTCGCCTGCCAGGCGATAAGTAGGACCAGGGCGGCGACGACCAGGAGCACGACGACCAGCGCGAACACGCCTCCCGGAACGCCTCCGGGGGCGTTGTCGAGGAGGCTGTCGAGGAAGTCCTGCACGGTCCGGAAGATCCGGTCGATCAGCGACTCCTGCTGGTACTCGGGCCTGACGAGCTCTTCCACGGCTCTGCGGCGCGCTTCGTCCCGCCCGATGTCGTCGAGGACCACGGCGCCGATCACAGAGATGATCACGGCGCTCCGGGGGTGCCGGTGGGGCGGGGCTCCGCGGGACCTGATCCGTACGGTCCGGAAGCCCCAGGTCCGTACGGGCCGGTGGGGCCGGCGGCGTGGGAGGGATGCCACAGGTCGTCGGCCGTGGCCGACACCCAGCCCTGGCGCTGCTGCTCGATCGCGGCGGTCTGCAGCACGAGGTCGAACGCCTCGGCCCGCATCCGGCGGTCGGTGTAGAGCAGCCCGTTGACCCCGGCCTGGATGGGATAGGTGATCATCGAGCTGAGGATGCCGCCCACGACGAACAGGATGGTCGTGACCACGGTGGCGGCGACGCTGCCCTGCCCGCCGAACGCCACCACGATGCTGATGATGTTGACGGGCACCGACAGCACGCTGCCGAGGACGCCGACCAGAAGCTGGGTCAGCACCAGGATGCCGAGCACCCGCCAGAAGTCCCCGGTCACGAGCCCCCACGACCTGCGCATCGACTCGACGACGCCGCGCCGCTCCAGCACGACCGCCGCGGACGCCAGGGAGAAGCGGGTGCTGATGAACAGGGCGTACGCGAGGTAGGCGAGGACGAGCACCAGGCCGACGACCAAAAGGGCGGTCACGCTCGCCCCCGCGGCGGCGAGGGCCGCGACGAGCGCGATCGCCACGGCGAGCGGGGCCAGCGCGATCAGCCCGGTGAGCAGGGCCAGCCCGAACAGGGCGGGCAGCCGCGAGCGGGTGAGCCGCCAGGCCTCGCCGATGGTGATCTTGCCGCCGAAGACCGAACGGCCGAGGACCCGCGTCAGGATGCCGGTCAGCATGGTGACCAGGAAGAACTGCATGATCAGCGACAGGACCGTGCCGCCCAGCTGGGCGGCGAGCCCGCCCACCGGCACGTCGGTGCCCGACTCGATCGCCGCGGGGTTCGCCAGCAGGTCGCCCATAGAGCGGTAGTACACCGCCTGGCCGATCGCCAGCGGCAGCGTGCCGATCGCGGCGGCGATGGCCGACAGCCCGAGCGTGGCCTTGGGGTTGGAGCGGATCAGCTTGATGGTGCCGTCGAGGATGTCGCCGAGGCCGAGCGGGCGCAGCGGGATGATCCCCGGGCGCAGGGCCTGCGGCGGCGGGCGGTAGCCGTACGGCTGTCCGTAGACGGGCGCCTGCCCATACGGGCCCTGGCCGTACGGCGGCTGCGCCTGACCGTATCGCGGACCCTGGCCGTACTGCGGGGCCTGCGCGTTCGGGTCGTGACCGGGCGGGACCGGCGCCGCCTGGCCGTCAGGGGCCTGCCCGTACGTGCCCTGGCCGTAACCGGGCCGACCTGCGGGGACGGCACCCGGAGGGGGCTGGTTCACCGGCGGGCCCGAGCCGCCGGGAGCGGTCCACGGCGTCTGGCCCTGGCCGGAGTACGGCGGAGGCTGGTTCTCCGCCCAACCCGGGGGCGTGCTGGGCGTGGAGCCGTGACCGTCTGACATATCCCAATCCTGGCATGTCGCACCGCGCTCCGTGGTGGCCAGCCAAGCGATCAAGGCCTCCGATGGCCGAATAGGGGGTACTTGGCGCACACTTGGTGCGGGGGCCGTGCGGACCCGCGCCACGCCACGCCACAAGCTCATCGAGCCAGATCATTGGCGGGTTCCGTAACCTGCGCCTAAAATTCGGCTTTTGGTGAAGCTATTGTTCGATCGTTTATCACCCTGCGATGACTCGCAGGTAACCTTCGGTCGGTCGTACGGCTTTCGCCGCAACCTCCAAAACTTGCAGAACGAATGAGGGGCCATGAAAGGACGCGTGCTGGTCGTCGACGACGACGCCGCTCTCGCCGAGATGCTTGGCATTGTCCTTCGGGGCGAGGGCTTCGAGCCGTCGTTCGTATCGGACGGAGACAAGGCGCTCGACGCGTTCCGTGACACCCGGCCGGACCTGGTCCTTCTCGACCTGATGCTGCCCGGAGCCGACGGCATCGACGTGTGCCGCCGCATCCGCGCGGAGTCCGGCGTGCCGATCGTCATGCTGACGGCCAAGAGCGACACCATCGACGTCGTACTCGGCCTGGAGTCCGGGGCCGACGACTACATCGTGAAGCCCTTCAAGCCGAAGGAGCTCGTGGCACGGGTGCGCGCGCGGCTGCGCCGCACCGACGAGCCGACGCCCGAGGTGCTGCAGATCGGCGACATCACCATCGACGTCGCCGGCCACTCGGTCAAGCGGGAAGAGGAGACCGTCAACCTCACCCCGCTGGAGTTCGACCTGCTGGTCGCGCTCGCCCGCAAGCCGCGCCAGGTGTTCACCCGCGAGGTGCTGCTGGAGCAGGTCTGGGGCTACCGGCACGCGGCCGACACGCGGCTCGTCAACGTGCACGTCCAGCGTCTCCGCGCCAAGATCGAGAAAGATCCTGAGCACCCCGAGATCGTGGTGACGGTCCGCGGCGTCGGTTACAAGGCCGGTCCGGCGTAGGCGGCCCCGCCGTGCCCGCGCTGTGACCCCCGGACATCCTTATGGCCTCCCCGACCTCGTCTTCAGGCGCCGTCCGCACCGCGTCCAGGCCCAAGGCGAAGAGGAAGACCCGGCGCACCCCGCGCCAGATCGTGCGCGGTGTCCGCAGGCGGGCACGCCGCGCCGCGGGCCGGGTGCGGCGGATCTGGCGGCGCTCGTTGCAGCTCAGGGTCGTCACCAGCACGATGGTCATCTCCATGATCGTCGTCGCGGTGCTGGGCACCTTCCTCTTCCAGATGATCACCACGGCCGTCCTGGACGGCCGTGTGCACGCGGCCATCGCCGAGGCGCAGGCCAACGTCACCACGGTGACCAGCTACCTCAACCAGCCTCAGGTGGCGGTGTCCAAGCAGTCGGTGGTCTCGCAGGAGGACAACTCCGAGATCCTCATGGGCGCTCCGCTCGAACAGGCGGCGCTGGCGCTCGCCGTGCGGTCGGACTCCCGCTACAGCGTGGTGATCCTCAACGCCGACGAGGTCGGCCAGGACCGCGGCACAGGGAACGTCGATCCGAAGAGCGTGCCCCGGCAGTTGCGCGACAAGCTGCGGCAGGTCAAGGATCCGCCCCAGTGGTGGCAGTACACCTCGATGTACTACTTACACGACCCGAAGCCGGTGCCGGCCCTCGCCATCGGATCTCTGGTGTCGAACATCTACGGCGGCGACTACGAGGTCTACCACTTCTTCCCGCTCGACGCCGACGTGTACACGCTGACCATGGTCCAGCGGTGGCTGATCGTGGTGGGCGTGGCCCTGGTGCTCCTGCTCGCGGCCGTGGCGTCGCTGGTGACCCGGCAGGTGGTCACCCCGGTCCGGCTCACCCGCCAGGCCGCCGAGCGCCTCGCCGCAGGGAATCTGTCGGAGCGGCTGCGTGTGCGCGGTGAGGACGACCTCGCCCGCCTCGCGACCTCCTTCAACGAGATGGCCTCCAACCTGGCTCTGAAGATCCACCAGCTGGAGGAGCTCTCGCAGGTCCAGCGGCAGTTCGTGTCCGATGTCTCCCACGAGCTGCGCACCCCGCTCACCACCGTGCGCATGGCGGCCGACCTGCTGTACGAGAGCCGCGAGGACTTCGAGCCCGCGGCCTCGCGCTCGGCCGAGCTCATGCAGAACCAGCTCGAACGGTTCGAGTCGATGCTCGCCGACCTGCTGGAGATCAGCAGATACGACGCCGGGGCCGCCACGCTGGACATCGACTCGGTCGACATGCGCGACGTGGTCCTGCGGGCGGTGGGGGACTCCCAGCCGCTGGCCGAGCGCAAGGCCACCCGGCTCGACCTGCGGCTCCCGAACGAGCCGTGCATGGCCGAGGTGGAGGCCCGCAGGGTCGAGCGCATCCTGCGCAACCTGCTGTTCAACGCCATCGAGCACGGCGAGGGCCGCGACATCGTGGTCACCTTGGGCGCCGACCGCGACGCGGTGGCGGTGGCGGTGCGCGATCACGGGGTCGGGCTCAAGCCCGGCGAGGAGAACATGGTCTTCGACCGGTTCTGGCGAGCCGATCCCTCACGGGCACGCACCATCGGTGGCACGGGCCTCGGCCTCGCGATCTCCCGTGAGGACGCCACGCTGCACGGCGGCTGGCTCCAGGCGTGGGGCATGCACGGCGAGGGGTCGCAGTTCCGGTTGTCGCTGCCGCGCCAGGCCGGGGCCGAGCTGCGCGGGTCGCCGCTGCCGCTGGTGCCACCCGAGATCGAGATGCGGCGCACCTGGCGAGGGCAGGCCACGCCGGTCCTCTCCCCGGCGATCGAGGGAGGCTTCGATGCCGACTAGCCGGGCACGGCGGAGGCTGCGCGCGTTCGCCCTGGCCGCCGTCGTCTTGGCCTCGGCGTCCTGCTCGACGGTGCCGACCGGGGGCAGCATCTTCGCGGCCCGCGACACGGGCGGGGGCGACCCGCTCAGCCAGCCGTACGTCCGCATCCTCGCCGGGCCGCCGAAGCCGAACGGCTCCCCCCTGGAGATCGTCGTCGGCTTCCTCACCGCCGCCGCGAGCTTCGACGACCCGCTCCGGACCCTGGCCAAGCAGTACCTCACGGGAGAGGCCCAGCGCACCTGGAGCCCCTTCGACGCCGTCACGATCTACGACAACGGCAAGCCGACGATCGACACGCCCCGGGACGACATCCAGCAGGCCCACGTGGCGCTGACCGGCACCATGCTCGGCGAGCTCGACCGCGACGGTCACTACGTGCCGAACGCGGCCTCGGCGGGCAGCGGGCTGAACAAGGGGTTCACGCTGGTGAAGGTGAGCGGCCAGTGGCGCATCTCGTCGGCGCCGGCGGGGCTGCTGCTGTCCAACGACGACTTCAAACGCGCCTACCGCTCCTTCGACCTGTACTTCGCGGCGTACCAGTCGGTGGGCCTGGTCGCCGACCAGGTGCGGGTGCCGATCAACCCCGGCGAGGGGCTGGCCAAATCCCTGGTCCACCGGCTGCTCGCCGGGCCGACCACGCCGCTCAGGGGCGCGGTCGAGTCCGCGTTCGGGCCGAACGTCGACGTCAACGGGGTCTCCGTCGAGGGCGACACGGTCGTGGTCGACTTCACCTACGGCATCGTCGACTCGGCGCAGGTCTCGGGGTACAGGGAGGCGCTGTCGGCCCAGCTGTCGTGGACGCTCAAACCGCTGACCGAGTCGCGGCGCATCGAAGTGAGGGTCAACGGCGAGCAGTTCCCCGGCGGGCCGTTCATCATCGACCCCCGCGACTACGAGCGCTTTGATCCCGACGTCCTGTCCTCCCAGCCCACGACCTACTACCTTCAGCAGGGCAGGCTTCACCGGATCGACAAGGACAGCGACAGCCCCGTGACGCTCGGCACGGGAGGCCAGGCACGGCAGTTCACCCACCTCGCGGTGTCCAACGACGAGCCGCCCAAGATGGCCGCCCTGGAGAAGAGCGGCGGCGTCTGGGTCACCGGCATCACCTCCGGCAACCAGTGGCAGCGCTGGATCGAGGGGCCGGGGCTGACCCCGCCGTCGTGGGACCGCTACGGGGACGTCTGGTCGGTCTCGCGGCAGGGGCCCGGCAAGTCGCAGGTGATCAGGGCGCACGAGCCTTCCCGGCAGCTCCCCGTCAGCGCGCCCGAGCTGGAGTCCACCGACGTCAAGGCGTTCCGTGTCGCGCGGGACGGGGCACGGGTGGCCGTCATCTCCGACGACGGGCGCGGCGAGCAGGTCCTGGTGGGCTCGATCAACAGGACGAACTGGGTGGTGGAGAACCTGCACCCGCTCGTGCCGGCGGAGGACGGCCAGCGCATCGTCGACATCGCCTGGCGGGACGCGAGCACGCTCCTGGTCCTCACGGACACCAAGTCCGACCGCGAGCTGACCCCCTGGTCGGTCACGCAGGGGGTCCGGGTCGAGACGGCCAAGGCGGCGGCCCGCATCGAGAGCATCACCGCGGGCCCGGACCCCATCTCGCTGCTGGCCGGCACGGCGGAGGGCGAGGTGCTGGTGTGGGACCCGCAGAAGCCCAAGTGGAGCACGCTCGTCAAGAGCGGCGCCGGTGCCCCCGTCTACCCCCTGGGCTGATCCTGCCTGAGGGCCTGTGGACGAGCGCCTCGCGGCGGCCGGTGCCTGAGGGGGCCTGTGGACAAGTGCGGGGCGGCACCGGTTTCCGTCGGTGGCGGGTCGCATGATGCCGGGGTGCTGACCGCGTTCCTCGACCTGGTTCTGCCCGCTCGCTGCGCCGGGTGCGCCCGCGCGGGCTCTGTGGTGTGCCCCGCCTGCGCGCAGGAGCTCCACGGTGATCCGCGCCCGAGGGCGCCCAGCCCGCCTCCCCGCGGGATGCCCGACTGCTGGGCGGGCGCCTTGTACGCGGGGGCGCCGCGCCGGGCCATCCTCGCGTACAAGGAGCGCGGCCGCACGGCGCTCGCGCGCCCGCTCGCCGCGTCCCTGACCGCCACCCTCGTGGCGGCCCTGCGGGAGTCGGACGCGCTCGGCGCGCCGCTGGCCCTGGTCCCGATCCCGAGCGCCCGCAAGGCCGTACGGCAGCGTGGCCATGACCCCGTCGGCCGGCTGGCGGAGCTGGCCGTAGGGGCCCTGCGGTCGCGGGGCGCGCCGGTGACGCTCGCGCCGGTCCTCGCGCAGCGGCGGCGGGTGCGCGACCAGGCGGGCCTCAGCGCCTCGCAGAGGGCCGCGAACCTGAGTGGAGCCTTCGGGGTTCGAGCGGCGGGAAGCGCCCCGGAGCGTTCACTGTGGGGGCGGCCTGACCCGGTCGCGGTGTTGGTCGACGACATCGTGACCACGGGCACGACGCTGGCGGAGGCGGCGGGGGCGCTGCGCCGTGAGGGCGTCGTGGTCCCGCTGGCGGTCACGCTCGCCGCCACGCCACGCCGAGCGCGCTGAAGGCACCGGCAATGCCCCAGCGCGGTCTTCCCTGCCCTGCCTCCATGGCCGCGCGCTGACCGGCCGCTGGGGCGGGCCATTCCCGGGGCGCTCGCGACGACCGCCGGAGTGCTGGGACACGCGCGACACGCCCGGGTTAGATCCAACTCTAAAAGATTACGAAGGGTAATGAATTGGTCAAATCCGGAGCCTGCCCCGGCAGTCACAGGTTCCTGGCCAATCAATCCAACCCCGCAGCTCAACAGATGCGAGAAGCCTTCACACACCGGCTCCGAGCATCGTCAACTTCCCGTCTGCCGAAGGGCTAAAGCCCGTAAGCAGATCACTTACAGTGATCCTTTGGCTGATCTCACGGCTGACATTCGGGCCGGTAGCGACTAGCGTTCGAGCCATGGCACCCGTTCGGGTCCGTGGTTGCGCCGGACCGACCCCCGCAAGGGGACCGGAATGGCTAGCCGATGCCAGCCGCAGGCGAAACGGCCCACGTAAGGCGACTCTTCGTCGACCGATCACGGTGCGGCTTAGAGGTAAGTCCTGCCTTCCCGGAGGGTCAGATGCCCTCCGCAAGAAGAGAAGGGCAGTAGTGGCGACTGAGCCGCGAACCCCTCAGCAGGCGGATGTGGGGACGAAGACCAGGTCGGCCGGACGGGTGTCCTCCTCGCAGTCGAGACGAAGGGGGGCCTTTGAGTGGACATCATCGTCAAGGGACGGCACACCAGTGTGAGTGACCGGTTCCGCGATCATGTGACAACGAAACTGGCCAGGATCGAACGACTGGACAACAAGCTCATACGAGTGGACGTGGAGGTGTCCAAGGAGGCGAACGTTCGGGCGACCGACGACCGCGAGCGGGTGGAGCTGACCATCCACTCCAAGGGCCCAGCCGTCCGGGCGGAGGCATCCGCCGACGATAGGTTCGCGGCGCTCGACATCGCCCTCGGCAAGCTCGAAGGACGGCTAAGGCGCATCGCCGACCGGCGCAAGGTCCACCATGGCAACCACTGTCCCCCCTCGGTCGCCGAGCTGACCTCCGCTCTGGCCGACAACTACGAACCACTGCCCGAGCCGCTCCCCGTAGAGCCCCAGGTGCAAGAACGGGCCCAGGCCGAGAAGTCGCCGCCGAGCGAGTCCGAGTACCCCGAACCGATCGTTCCGATCGAGATGGAGGGGGACGGCCCCCTGGTCGTCCGCGAGAAGTTCCACGAGGCCGACCCGATGACCATTGACCAGGCGCTGCTGGAGATGGAGCTCGTGGGGCACGACTTCTATCTGTTCAGGGACAAGGAATGCGGGCAACCGAGCGTCGTGTACCGACGTGTCGGGTATGCCTATGGCGTCTTGCGGCTCGTAGAACAGTAACCAACGCGTTCGAAGATCCTCTCGACCCCCCGCGCGTCGGAAACCCATGTAATGATGGCGGTTCCGACGGCGCGGGAGCGTCGCGCGGTAGGGATCGACCTACCTGGCGCGATCTGGCTCCCCACGAGGAGGAGGCGTGACGCAGACCGACGAAACGGCCGGCCACTCCGGGCGTGAAGAGCCGATCCGCGTGCTGATCGTTGACGATCACGCGTTGATCCGGCGGAGCCTGGAGCTGGCGCTGGCCGCGGAGCCGGACATCGAGGTGGTCGGCGAGGCGAGCGACGGTCAGGAGGCGGTCGAGATCGCCGACCGTCTCCTGCCCGACGTCGTTCTGATGGACGTCCGCATGCCCCGGCAGGGCGGCATCGAGGCGACCAGGGTCATCAAGGCATCGGTGCCGAGCGCGCGCATCGTCATGCTGACCGTGAGCGACGAGGAAGAGGACCTCTTCGAGGCGATCAAGGCGGGGGCCACGGGCTACCTGCTGAAGGACGTGCAGATCGACGAGGTGCCGGACGCCGTCCGCGGCGTCCACGAGGGCCAGTCGCTCATCAACCCGGCCATGGCGGCCAAGCTCATCAGCGAGTTCGCCAACATGAGCCGCAAGGAGGCCGAGCGCCCGCCGCAGCTTCCGGTGCCCCGGCTGACCGAGCGCGAGATGGAAGTGCTGCGCCTGGTCGCCAAGGGCATGAACAACCGCGAGATCGCCAAGCAGCTGTTCATCTCCGAGAACACCGTCAAGAACCACGTGCGCAACATCCTGGAGAAGCTGCAGCTGCACTCTCGCATGGAAGCGGTGGTCTACGCCGTGCGCGAGCGCCTCCTCGAGATCACCTGAGGGACCCAAGGCGATCTCCTCAGGCGTTCACCTGGGGCACGGTCAGGCGAGCCCGGCGGGCGTACCCCGCAGGGCCGCCTGGAGCGGTGCCGCCAGCTCCGGCGTGCCGACGCGCTCCACGCGCACGTCGTCGCAGCCGACCCAGGCCGCGGCCTCCCAGAGCGCCGCGGCCATGGCCTCGACCGCCCCGGCGCGCACGGCGGCTCCCGCGCGGCCGGCCGCCGGCTCGAACCCCACCTGGCGGGCCACGAACGTCGACCCCTCACGAGCGGGGTCGACCCGCCCGATCAGCCGGCCCCCCGCCAGCACCGGCATGGTGAAGTAGCCGTGAACCCGCTTGTCCTTCGGCACATACGCCTCCAGCCGGTGGGTGAAGCCGAACACGCGCTCGGTGCGGGCGCGATCCCACACCAGGGAGTCGAACGGGGACAGCGGGGTCGTGCGGTGGCGGCCCCGTGGCGCGGTCTCCAGCGCGGCGGGGTCGGCCCAGGCGTTCGGCCGCGCGGCTCCGCCCGTCGCGCGGCCTCCGCCCCGGCCGTCGGGCCAGCCGGCCACGCGCACCGGGACCAGCCCTGACGTGCCGTCGAGCAGCGCCTGGTCGAGCATCGCGCCGTGGGCGGCGCGCACGCGCACGAAGTCGGCGAGGTCGGCGCGGGTGGCGACGCCGAGGGCGGCGCCCGCGATGCGCGTCAGCCGCGTGACGCACTCGGCGTCGGTGGGGTTCTGCCCGAGAAGGGCGGCGGGGACCACGCGGTCGGCCACGTCGTAGACGCGGCGCCAGCCGGCCCTGCGCGTGCAGACCACCTCGCCGATGTCGAGGAGGAACTCCACGGCGATCTTGACGTCGGACCAGTCCCACCAGGGACCGCCGTTCTTGGCTCCGCCCAGCTCGGTGGTGGTCAGCGGCCCTTCGTTCCTGACCTGCTCCAGCACCTTGTCGACGGTGGGCGGGACCTCGTGCCACCGGAAGCGCCGCTCGCGGTAGGCGCGGCGGCGGAAGGAGTAGAGCGGCCAGTCGTCGATCGGCACGATGCAGGCGGCGTGGCACCAGTACTCGAAGGCGTGGGCGGGGTCGTGCCAGTAGGCCCGCTCGACCTCGGCCCTGCCGACGGACCCTAGCCGCGCGTACGCCACCAGCTCGTGGGAGCGGGCCAGGACGGAGATGGTGTCGAGCTGCACGGCGCCGAGGCGGCGCAGCATGGCGGTCACCCCGCCACGCCGCGACTCGGCCCCGAGGAAGCCCTGGGCGCGGAGGATGACCCGGCGCGCCTCGTCGGCGGAGAGCTCCAGCGCGGGGGCGGGGAAACCATTCGGCATGGGTCGATGCTAGGGCGTGCCACCGACAAAACCGATACGCAGGTGTCGTCGCGAAAGAGAACGCCCCTGCCGCGGGTGTCCACGGCAGGGGCGGCCCGGTCTTCCGGGGCGAGGCTCAGCGAGAGCGCTCAGACCGCGTCGGTGTGACGCTCGAAGGGGGAGTGGTGCTCTTGGATCGCGATGGCGCGGGGAGCGTCCTCGATGACGTCGGAGAAGATGTCGAAGACCAGGGCGAGCACGCCGCCCACCGCGATGACTCCGGCGCCCACCCAGAAGAGGAACCAGTTGGGACCCATCACCAGGGCGACCCCGCCGATGGTGAACCCCAGCAGGATCACGGTGACGGCGAGCCACGAAGTGGGCCTTCCCGCGTGAGACTGCCCGCCGTGTGCCTGCGCCGGTGCGCTGTCGGCCATCCTGACTCCCTGTTTTAGTCCAAATTCCCATGTCGCCAGAGGGGCGCCCCGAGGCAAAGATTCCCTCCCCTTACCATCGCACGATATACAACGTCACTACCCCTCCCGCAGGCCGTGCCCTGTAAAGGCCTCAGGTGGGAGGCGTCCGGGAACCTTCGGGGCCCGGACAGCGTCGTTGACGATGGCTGTGTCCGGTGGGGAAACCGCCTACCATGGCTACGGGGAACCATGTCTCGTCCTCATGTCCGCAGCCGTCGGGCCGCGGTACAGACCTGCGAGGAGCTTTACAAAAAGTGCCAGCCATTCTCGACAAGATTCTTCGCGCCGGCGAGGGCAAGGTCCTGCGTAAGCTGAAGCGGATCTCCGAGCAGGTCAACTCCATCGAGTCCGACTTCACCAGCCTGAGCGATGCCGAGCTGCGCGCGCTGACCGCTGAGTTCAAGCAGCGGCACGCCGACGGCGAGTCCCTCGACGATCTGCTTCCCGAGGCGTTCGCGGCAGTGCGCGAGGCGGCCCGCAGGGTCCTCGGCCAGCGCCACTTCGACGTGCAGATCATGGGCGGGGCCGCGCTCCACCTCGGCAACATCGCCGAGATGCGCACCGGTGAAGGCAAGACCCTGACCTGTACGTTGCCCGCCTACCTCAACGCGATCGCAGGCAAGGGCGTGCACGTCGTCACGGTCAACGACTACCTCGCCAAGCGCGACGCCGAGAACATGGGCCGGGTGCACCGCTTCCTCGGCCTCGAGGTCGGCGTGATCCTGGCGAACATGCAGCCGGACGAGCGCCGCAAGCAGTACAACGCCGACATCACCTACGGCACGAACAACGAGTTCGGCTTCGACTACCTCCGCGACAACATGGCGTGGTCGCTGGAGGAGTGCGTCCAGCGCGGCCACGCTTTCGCCGTCGTCGACGAGGTCGACTCGATCCTCATCGACGAGGCGCGCACGCCGCTGATCATCTCCGGTCCCGGCGAGCAGTCCGGCAAGTGGTACCAGGAGTTCGCCAAGATCGTCCCCCGCCTCCGCCGCGGCGTCGAGGGCAAGGAGGGCGAAGAGAGCACCGGCGACTACATCGTCGACGAGAAGAAGCGCACGGTCGGCATCCTCGAGGCCGGTGTCGAGAAGGTCGAAGACTGGCTCGGCATCGACAACCTGTACAAGCCCGAGCACACCCACCTGGTCGGCTTCCTCAACAACGCGATCAAGGCCAAGGAGCTCTACAAGAAGGACAAGGACTACATCGTCGTCGACGGTGAGGTCCTGATCGTCGACGAGTTCACCGGTCGCGTGCTCCACGGGCGCCGCTACAACGAGGGCATGCACCAGGCCATCGAGGCCAAGGAGTCCGTGAAGATCAAGGACGAGAACCAAACCCTCGCCACGATCACCCTGCAGAACTACTTCCGCCTCTACTCCCGGCTGTCGGGCATGACCGGCACGGCGACCACCGAGGCGAACGAGTTCCACCAGACCTACAAGCTCGGCGTCATCCCGATCCCGACGAACCGGCCGATGGTCCGCAAGGACCAGGCCGACGTGGTCTACAAGAGCGAAGACGCCAAGTTCAACGCCTGCGTGATCGACATCAAGGAGCGCTACGAGCGGGGCCAGCCGGTGCTCGTCGGCACCACCTCGGTCGAGAAGTCCGAGAGGCTCTCCAAGGCGCTCAAGCGGGCCGGCGTCCAGCACGAGGTGCTGAACGCCAAGAACCACGCCCGTGAGGCCACGATCATCGCCGAGGCGGGCCGCAAGCACGCCGTCACCGTCGCGACCAACATGGCCGGCCGAGGCACCGACATCATGCTCGGCGGCAACTCCGAGTTCCGCGCCGACATCGAGCTCCAGCAGCGCGGCCTGTCCCCCTCGGAGACCCCCGAGGAGTACGAGAAGGCCTGGCCCGAGGCGCTCGAGAAGGCCAAGGACGCCGTCAAGGCCGAGCACGAGGAGGTCACCGAGCTCGGTGGCCTGTACGTCCTCGGCACCGAGCGCCACGAGTCCCGGCGCATCGACAACCAGCTCCGAGGCCGCTCAGGCCGTCAGGGCGACCCGGGCGAGTCCCGCTTCTACCTGTCGCTCGAAGACGACCTGATGCGGCTGTTCAACTCCGCCCGCGTCGAGATGATCATGACGCGGCTGAACATTCCCGAGGACGTGCCGATCGAGTCGGGCATCGTCTCCAAGGCGATCGCCTCGGCCCAGCACCAGGTCGAGCAGCAGAACTTCGAGATCCGCAAGAACGTCCTCAAGTACGACGAGGTCATGAACCGCCAGCGCAAGGTGATCTACGCCGAGCGCCACCGGGTCCTTGAGGGCGCCGACCTTCGCGACCAGGTCCGCGACTTCATCACCGAGGTCGTCGAGGGGTACGTCCAGGCGGCCACCGCCGAGGGGTTCGCCGAAGAGTGGGACCTCGACAAGCTGTGGAAGGCGTTCCAGCAGCTCTACCCGATCTCGATCACGGTCGACGAGCTGATCGAGCGCGAGGCCGACGGCGAGCGCGAGAACCTCACGCCCCAGCTGATCACCGACTGGGTCAAGGCCGACGCCCTCGCGGCGTACGAGCGGCGTGAGGAGGAGCTCGGCGCCGAGACCGTGCGCGAGCTGGAGCGGCGCGTCATCCTCTCCGTGCTCGACCGCAAGTGGCGCGAGCACCTCTACGAGATGGACTACCTCCAGGAGGGCATCGCGCTGCGGGCCTACGCCCAGCGCGACCCGCTGATCGAGTACCAGCGTGAGGGCTTCGACATGTTCGCGGCCATGCTCGACGGCATCAAGGAGGAGTCGGTCGGCTACCTGTTCAACCTCGAGGTCGAGGTGCAGGACAACCCGATCGTCGAAGAGGTCGCCGCCGTCGACGCCAACGTCAGCGAGGCCGGAGCGATCATCTCCAAGGCGCTGCGCCGGCCGCAGCGGCCCACCGAGATGATCTACAGCGCTCCCGGCGAGAGCGGCGAGGTGGAGCAGACCCGGGTCCGCACCACCGCGGAGGAGCGTGCCGCGTACGGCAACGTCGAGCGCAACGCCCCCTGCCCCTGCGGCTCCGGCAAGAAGTACAAGCGCTGCCACGGCGACCCGAAGAACGTCCAGGTCTGACCGTCGCGCGACGGCCCCGTGACCATCTGGTCGCGGGGCCGTCTCCATGTCTCACGCCGTTTCGAAGTCCGTGCACAGCCACTGCGTGCCGTGCCGTTCGAGGCGGATCGCCAGCACATGGCTGCGCTCGCCGCAGTGGACCAGCACGCACGCCTCGACGGCGCCGTCACGGGGCTGGTTGACGTGGGGCAGCCCGGCCATCGGCGGCCGTCTGGCGTGGATCATCTTTCCCGCGCGCACCAGCTCGGCGTACGCCCGCTCGGTGAGGCGGTCGGCGACGGTGCTCGGCGGGCGGCGACCCGCGAGGATCTCGGCCATGGCCTGCCCGAGACTCCGCAGCCTGCGCTCGTCGGGCATCGACCCCGCAGCCCCGCCCGCGCGGATGGCGTACGGACCGCTCGGCGGGCGGGGGGTGCGAGGCCGGCCAGGCCCGCTCGGCGGGTGAGGCGCGAAAGGCGCACGAGGCTCGCAGGGAGGCTCACAGGGCGGGTCACAGGGCGGGTCACAGGGCGGGTCGTAGGCGAGGGCGAGTGCCCCCTGGGTCGGCGGCGGGGGCAGGGGCGGCGAGCCGGGGCCGCGCTCGTCGTCGTAGGGCGGGTCGGCCGGAGGGACGGCGCGCAACCGGGGGAGGGTGATCGGTCGGGGGGGACGGGACATCGGGGCACTCCGGTGTCGTCGGCGAAACTTGACGCACTAATGAGTTTCCGGCCCGGCCCGGTGATACGGCGCGCTCCAACTTCCTGCTCCAGCGGCCGGTTCGTACGGCTTGCGCCGTAAAGATCACCGCCGGTTGGAGCGTCAGGCGGTCCGCCGGGCGCCCTTTGCGGAAGGCCGGCGCGTCGAGGAGGACCGTCCGAAACCCGCTCAGGGGGCGTTGGCGCGGGTGCTGGGCTCGCCGGAGTCCACGTCCGGCTCGGGCTCGCGCCCGGGGGTCAGGATGTTCAGCCGCTTGATCAGGAAGCTGAACACCACGTAGTACACCACCGCGTAGATCAGGCCGAGGAACATGATCTGCCAGAACTTGTCGGTGTTGGACTTGGTGGCGTTGAGCGTCGCGTCGATCGCGCCCGCCGAGAAGCTGAAGCCGAGATGCCCGTCCAGGGCGGCGACCAGGGCCATCGAGAGCCCGGTGAGCAGGGCGTGGATCACGAAGAGCAGCGGGGCGACGAAGATGAACGCGAACTCGATCGGCTCGGTGATCCCGGTGACGAAGGCCACCAGCGCCGCCGAGATCATGATGCTGCCGACCGCGGTGCGGCGGTGCGGCGGCGCGGCGCGCCAGATGGCGATGGCGGCGGCGGGCAGGCCGAACATGATCACAGGGAAGAAGCCGGCCATGAACTCGCCGGATCCGGGGTTGCCCTGCAGGTAGCAGGTGAGATCACCCGCGAACTGCTTGCCCGCGACGGTGCAGTCGGGCACCTGGAACCACACGATCGAGTTCAGGAAGTGGTGCAGGCCGAGGGGGATGAGCAGCCGGTTGAACACGCCGTAGATCCCCGCGCCGGCGGTGGAGTGGTCCGCGAGCCACCGGCCGAAGCTGGTCATCCACTCGCCGACGGGCTGCCAGAGGAGCCCGAACACCACGCCGAGCAGCAGCGCCACGAAGGCCGTGACGATCGGCACGAACCTGCGCCCGCCGAAGAACGCCAGCCAGGTGGGCAGCTTGATGCGGTAGTAGCGCTGGTAGAGCAGGGCGGCGGTGATCCCGATCACGATGCCGCCGAGCACGCCGGTCGGGTTGCCCGCCGCCAGGTTGATCACTTCCGTCGGCTTGCCGTCGGCCCCGACGATCGTCTGCGCGACCCTCTTGTGGACGGCGAATCCGGAGGAGGCGTCGAAGAACAGCAGCTTGGAGACCCGGTCGAAGACGAGGTAGCCGATCAGCGCGGCGAGCGCCGTGGACCCGTCGGAGCGGCGGGCGAACCCTACGGCCACGCCGATGGCGAAAAGAATGGGGAGGTTGTCGAAGAGCACTCCACCCGCGCCCCCCACGACCTCGGCGATCTTGTCCAGGGCCGCGTTCCGCGTACGTCCGAGGAGGTCGTCCTGGCTGAGCCGTAGCAGCAGGCCCGCGGCGGGCAGGGCGGCGATCGGCAGCATCAGCGAGCGGCCGATGCGGGACATGATCGCCATGAGGACGGAGGCGGATGAGGGGGCTGCGGGCGGGCCCGCGTCGGCCGAGGTGGAGCTCATCGGCTTTCCTCCAGGAATGGGATGGAAGGCTCAGCTGCGCCGAGTCGGTATCTCCAGCACCGTGCGGAGCTGGTACCGGTCGGCACGGTAGGTCGAGACCCCGAACTCGACGCAGACGCCGCCGGTGAACGACCGGCGCTGGAGCAGCAGCACGGCACCGCCCCGGGGCAGCTTGAGCAGATCGGCGTCGCCCGGATCGGCGATTCCACCGTCGATGGTCAGCTCTCCCGCGTCCAGCACCACTCCGTGGCGCGTCTCCAGGAGCGCGTAGAGCGACCGGCCGGACAGGTCGAACGTCTCCAGGTCCGGCGCGAAGGAGACCGGGATGTGGGCCCTTTCGATACACAGCGGTTCCCCGTCCGCCGTGCGCAGCCGTTCGATGAAGTGCACGGCCTCGCCCGGCTGGATGCCGAGCTCCCGCGCGAGGTGCGCGCTGGCCCGGACCACCCGCCGGTCCAGGTCGCGGGAGCCCGGTTCCATTCCACGGGCCCGCATGTCGTCGCTGAACGAGGTGAGCCGCAGCGCCATCTCGATCTTCGGGCGGGCCACGAACGTACCTTTGCCCGCGACGCGGTGCAGCCGGCCCTCGGAGACCAGGTGGTCCACCGCCTGGCGTACGGTCATCCTTGACAGGCCGAAACGCTGGCAGAGCTCTCGCTCGGAGGGGATCGCCGCCCCGATGGAGAGCTCGTTGTTCTCGATGAGGTCGAGGAGGATCTCGCGAAGCTGGAAGTACTTCGGCACGGGGCTGTCGGGGTCGATCTGGGCCACTGATCCTCTCCCCTCTCGATGTCGGTGTCGGTATAAGTTAGGGTTTGTGCTGGTCTAGTCCGGACTAGACCACACGCCAGAAATGAGTGTCAACGTACGGACCGGCGACGGATCGATAACGGCCCGATCTCGCCCTCCGCAGCTGAAGGACGGGCACGGATGACGACCAAGATGCGCAGCGAGATAGCCGAGCAGCCGGCCGCGCTGCGAGCCACGCTCGATGCCCTGCTCCCGCGGATCGACGAGGTGAAGAACCTCGCCGGGCGCACCCGGCAGCTCGTCTTCATCGCCCGGGGCACCTCCGACAACGCCGCGGTCTATGGCCGCTACCTGATCGAGGCGCACGCGGGCAGGCTCTCCTCGCTCGCCGCCCCCTCCATCGCCACCACCTACAAGCGCAAGCTCGACCTCACCGGCGTGCTCGCCGTCGCGCTCTCGCAGTCGGGCAGGACCGAGGAGATCGTCGAGACCCTCGGCTGGGCCAAGGACTGCGGCGCCAGCACGGTCGCCATCACCAACGGCGGGGAGCGGTCGCCGCTCGCCCAGGCGGCCCACCTCGCCCTGTGCACCGAGGCGGGCGAGGAGAAGGCCGTCCCGGCCACCAAGACCTACACCACCCAGCTCGCGGCACTCGCCGTGCTGGCGCTCGGGCTCGGCGCGGACGTGGACGCCGACGACCTGAACCGCGTGCCCGACGCCGTCGAGCAGCTGATCGCGGACCCGGGCGACCTGGACGCGGTGGTCGAGGGGCTGGCCCACGTGTCGGGCGTGGTGGTGTCGGGCCGGGGCATGGCGTTCTCGACCGCGCTGGAGACCGCGCTCAAGCTCAAGGAGGCGTGCTACCTGCACGCCATGGGCCTTTCGTACGCCGACCTGCTGCACGGGCCGATCGCCGTCGTGGACGAGAGCACGCCCGCGCTGCTCGTCGCGGCCGACGAGGGGCCGACGCTGTCCGGCACCGTCGCGCTCGCCCGGCGGGTGACCGGCGCGGGAGCGTCCTCCTTCGGCGTGGGCGGCGGCCCCGAGCTGGCGGCGGCCTCCACGGCGGCGCTCAACGGCCCCGCGCTGCCCGAATGGGTGGCGCCGATGGGCCTCATCGTCCCCGGGCAGATGCTGACCGAGGCGCTCGCCCGCAGGCGCGGCATCGACCCCGACTCTCCGCGCGGCCTGAACAAGGTGACGCAGACGGAATAACCTCATTACCTTTACCTCGGGCGTAATGAGGAGGACGGAAATGGCGGCAGACGCTAACGCGATCATCGCCGGTCTCGGTGGAGCTGACAACATCATCGACATCGAGCCGTGCATCACCCGCCTTCGCACCGAGGTCCGCGACGCGTCCAAGGTCGACCACGCGGCACTGAGGGCGGCCGGTGCCCACGGCGTCATGGCGGCGGGCAACGTCGTCCAGGTCGTGGTGGGCCCCGACGCCGACACGATCGCCTCTGACATCGACGACATCATCGCTTGATCCCCGCGCCGGGACGCCAAGGTGGGAGGCCTGTGACCACTGTTCTCGCCCCGGTGGCGGGGTCCGTCGTGGGGCTGGCGGCCGTGCCGGATCCGGTCTTCGCCGAAGGCCTGGTGGGACCGGGCACGGCCATCGACCCGGCCAGGGAGCCAGGCAGGGTCCTCGCGCCCATCGACGGCAGGATCCTCAAGCTCCACCCGCACGCTTATGTGATCGTGGGCGAGGACGGCAGGGGGGTCCTCGTCCACCTGGGCATCGACACGGTGCAGCTCAGGGGCGAGGGCTTCAGGCTCCTCGCCAGCGAGGGGGAGCGGGTGCGGGCCGGGCAGCCCGTCGTGGCCTGGAACCCCGCCGCCATCGAGGCCGGCGGAAGGTCCCCGGTCTGCCCGGTGGTCGCCCTCGACGCCCGCCCCGGTACTGTGAGCCCGGTCGTCACGGCCGGGCCCGTGCGAGCGGGAGACCCGCTCCTACAGTGGGACTGAGCCCCGGGGCGCCGGCGCGATCGAGAGTCAGGGGGAACGGCGGGTGGCAGCGAAGGCCGCGCTTTTCGACCTCGACGGCACGCTGGTCGACAGCGAGCGGCGGAGCCTCGCTTTGTGGAGCACTCTGCTGGTCAACCACGGGGTCGACCACGACGAGCACCTGCTCAGGGAGTTCATGGGACGCCGGGGGCCCGACGTGCTGGCCGAGAAGGCCCTGCTGTTCCCGGGCAGGCACGTCGACGACCTGTTGGCCGAGCTGAGGTCCTACTACGACAGGCCGGGGCTTCCGGAGGTCACCCCGGTCCCGGGCGCGGCCGACCTCGTGCGGCGCATCGACGGCCACGGCCTTCCCGTGGTGCTCGTCACCTCGGCGCGGCGGTGGTGGGCCCTCCGCTGCCTCAAGCTGCTCGGCATCGACGACGTGGTACGTACCATCGTCTCCGGCGAGGATGTCGCCATCGGCAAGCCCGATCCCGCCGGGTTCCTCGCCGGAGCGAGGGCCGCCGGAGCGCGTCCGGGGGAGTGCGTCGCGTTCGAGGATTCGCTCGCGGGGATCGCGGCGGCCAAGGCGGCGGGTATGACTTGTGTCGGGGTGGCGACAACCCACCACGTGAGCGAACTCTCCGCTGCTGATCTGGTCGTATCCGATCTAACCGGTGTTGACTGGCCGTTACCGCTATAAGGCGTCTCTTTTGGAATAACGCGCCAGTCGTACTGATTTGAACGGGTGGTCCGGACCGCCCGGCCAGTTGAGGAGGAACCGTGCCCGAGCGCAAGGTCATCGTGGAGTCAGAGGTCGGCCTGCACGCCCGTCCCGCCGCGACGTTCGTGCAGACCGCCGCCAAGGCGCCCATCGACGTCACCGTCGCCAAGCCCGGCGGAGCGCCGGTCAGTGCGAAGAGCATCCTTTCCATCCTGGCGCTGGACGTCAAAAACGGGGAGGCGATCGTCATCCACGCCGAGGGCGATGGCGCCGACCAGCTGCTGGACGAGCTGGCCGCGATCGTGTCGGCTCCGTGAGACGGCCCTCGGTCAGGCCGCGATGGAGAGGCTGACGGGAGCCGGGGTCAGCCCCGGCGCCGGGTACGGTCCTGCGTACCTGCTTGGGGGCACCGTTCCCGAACCGCCCGCGGGCTCGCGGCACGACGGCGATCCTGTGGGCGAGACGGCGCGTGCGGAGGCCGCCGTCGCGCGGGTCGCCGCCGAGCTCTCGGCCCGTGGCGAGGCGGCCGGCGGTGACGCGCGAGATGTGCTGGAGGCGCAGGCCCTGATCGCGCGGGACCCGACCCTGTCGGCCGAGGTCGCCGAGCTGATCGATGCCGGTACGGCCGCCGAGCGCGCCGTCTACGAAGCTTTCGGCAGATATCACGACATGTTGGCGGAGATCGGGGGATACCTGGGGCAGCGGGTCGCCGACCTGGACGACATCCGCGACCGGGTGATCGCCGAGCTGACGGGCATACCCATGCCCGGCCTCCCCGAGAAGGGCGAGCGCCCGTACGTGCTGGTCGCCCGCGATCTCGCTCCCGCCGACACGGTGCTGCTGTCCAAGGAGGTCGTCGCCGCCTTCGTCACAGAGCAGGGCGGCCCCACCAGCCACACCGCGATCCTGGCCCGCTCCATGGGCGTACCGGCCGTGGTGGCCTGCTCGGGCGCGACGTCGATCGTGAACGGGACGTTCGTGCTCGTCGACGGCACCACGGGCATGGTCGGGCTCGTGCCCTCGGACGAGGAGGTCGCGGCGACGATCGAGGCCGCGGACGCCCGCGCCGGCGTGCTGTCGTCGGCGAAGGGGCCGGGCGCGACCGCGGACGGGCACCCCGTGGCCCTGCTGGCCAACGTCGGAGGGCCGCGTGACCTCGCCGCGGCGCTGGAGTACGGCGCCGAGGGCGTGGGGCTCTACCGCACGGAGTTCCTCTTCTTCGACCGCGAGGTGGCCCCTTCGGAGGAGGAGCAGGAGGCCGCGTACCACGAGGTCCTGGCCGCGTTCCCGGGCCGCCCAGTGGTGGTGCGCGTGCTCGACGCGGGCGCGGACAAGCCGCTGGGCTTCCTGCCGCCCACGGGGAACGAGCCCAACCCGGCCCTGGGCGAGCGCGGGCTGAGGATTCTGCGGATATTTCCGGATGTGATGGTGAACCAGCTCCGGGCGCTCGCCCGGGCCGCCAAGGGCACCTCGGCCGAGCTCCACGTCATGGCCCCGATGGTGGCGAGCGCCGAGGAGGCCACCTGGTTCGCGGGCGCCTGCCGGGCGGCCGGCCTCCCGTCGGCCGGGATCATGATCGAGATCCCCGCCGCCGCGCTCAGGGCCGCCGACCTCGCGCCCGCCGTCGACTTCTTCTCCATCGGGACCAACGACCTCGCGCAGTACGTCTTCGCGGCCGACCGGGAGGTGGGGGCGCTGACGGTCTACCAGGACCCCTGGCAGCCCGTCATGCTCGACCTCGTCGCGATCGCCGCGTCGGCGGGCGTCCCGTGCGGGGTGTGCGGAGAGGCGGGTTCCGATCCGGCGCTCGCGTGCGTGCTCGCCGGCCTCGGAGTGACATCGCTGTCGATGGGCGCGCCCGCGTTGCCGTGGGTACGCGCCGCGCTGGCGCGGCACACCCTCGACCAGTGCCAGGCCGCCGCCGCTGCCGCGCGTGCCACGAGCACCCCCGAGGCGGCCCGCGCCGCCGCCCGCGCGCACCTGCCCGGCCTCGCCGACCTCTCCCTTTGAGCCAGGCCCCTCTGAGGGGCCGGGTCTCGGGTCGCGGAACGGCGGGCCGGCCACGCGACGACGCCGATACGGTTGAGGCCATGGGTGGACCTCTGCGCGCGGCGGCGTTACTGATGATCGTGTCGATGGCCGCGGGGTGCGCCGGCGCTTCTTCCGGCGCGGAGCAGGCCCCTCCGGCCACGAGCGCCCCGCCCTCCTCCACCCCGGCCGTCACCGCCTCCCCCGAGGTGAGCGCGTCCCCGAGCCCCTCGGTCCCGGCGACGCTCGCCGCGATGAGCGTGGAGGACAAGGTCGGGCAGCTGTTCATGCCGGTCCTGTACGGCTCGCGCGCCGACGGCGCCCACGGCGACAACCAGGCGCGATTCGGCGTGGCCAGCCCCGCGGCCGTGGTACGCAAATACCATCCGGGCGGCGTCATCCTGTTCCCCTGGGCGGGCAACGTCCAGGACGTCGGCCAGATCGTCAAGCTGACGGGCGGCCTGCAGAAGGCCTCGGAGATCCCGTTGATCATCGGCGCCGACCAGGAGAACGGCCTCGTCTCGCGGCTCAGCCCGCTCGTCACCGACGTGCCCGGGAGCATGGCCATCGGCGCCACGCGCGACCCCGGCGACGCCCGTACGGCCGCGCGGGTGACCGGCGAGGAGCTGCGGGCCCTCGGCATCAACCTCGACTTCGCGCCGGTCGCCGACGTCAACGTCAATCCGGACAACCCGGTGATCGGCTCCCGTTCGTTCGGGTCGGATCCGGCGCGGGTGGCGGCCATGGTCGGGGCCGCCGTCGACGGGTTCCACGACGCGGGGGTGGGCAGCGCGGCCAAGCACTTCCCCGGGCACGGCGACACGAAGGTCGACAGCCACAGCGGCCTGCCCGTGATCCGGCACTCCCGGTCACAGTGGGAGAAGATCGACGCGCCTCCGTTCAAGGCGGCGGCCCAGCACGGGGTCGACATCGTGATGTCCGCCCATGTCGTGATGCCGAAGCTCGACCCGTCGGGCGACCCCGCGACGCTCTCCAAGCCGATCCTGACCGGGCTGCTGCGCGGCAAGCTCGGCTACGACGGCGTGGTGAGCACCGACGCCCTCGACATGAAGGGGGTGCGGGAGAGGTACGGCGACGCGGAGGTGGCCGTGCGAGCGATCCTCGCCGGCGTCGATCTGCTGCTCATGCCGCCGGACTTCCCGAAGGCCTACGGCGCGGTGCTCGACGCGGTCAAGTCAGGGCGCATCTCGCGCGAGCGGCTCGACCAGTCGGTCAGGCGCCTGCTGACGCTGAAGGCATCCCGGGGGATCCTGGAAGGCTCCGTGGCGGACGCGGGCAAGGCCGCCGAAGTGCTGCGCTCGGACGAGCACCGCGAGACCGCCCAGGGCATCGCCGACCGTTCCGTGACGCCCGTGAAGGGGGCGCGTGGCCTTCCCGTGAAGGGCGACGTGCTGGTCACGGGCCCGGCGGGCAGGCGCCTGGCGGGCATGCTCGACGGCGCGTCGGCGGCGGGCACCGGGGACACCCCGACCGCCTCGCAGATCGAGAGCGCGCGGTCCGCCGCCGTCGGGGCCGACACCGTGGTCGTCACGACCAAGGACGCCGGTCCGGCCCAGACGCGGCTCCTCTCGGCGATGGCGAGCACCGGCAAGCGGGTGGTCGTGGTCTCGATGGGCGCCCCGTACGAGCTGGCGCGGCTGCGCGGCTACGACACGGCCCTGGCCGTCTACTCCGACGGCGAGGCGTCCCTCAAGGCGGCCGCCAAGGCTCTGACCGGGGCTCTCAAGCCCAAGGGGGTCCTTCCGGTGGGGCTGGGCACCCGGTAGGAGAACGGCTCGGCTTACTCTGAAAGGCCGAGCCGTACATGAGGAGCAGACATGGTGAAGGGTGTACTGATCGACTGGGGTGGCGTGCTCACCACCGGCCTGCATGAGGCCATCGCCGAATGGCTCGCCGCCGACGGCATCGATGACGCCCATTACCGTGACCTGATGCGCGAGCTCATACGCCATGCCTACGAGGGGAACGCCGACGGGGAGAGCCCGATCCACGCCCTTGAGCGCGGAGAGATCGACGCGGCGGAGTTCGAGCGCGACCTGGCGGCGAAGCTCGTGACGCTCGACGGAGTGCCACCCGTCGCCGAAGGCCTGCTCGCGAGGATGTTCGCGGGGTTCCGGCCGGTTCCGACGATGTACGACATGCTGCGCGCCGCCCGCTCGGCGGGCCTGTCCACCTGCCTGGTCTCCAACTCCTGGGGCGATCATTACCTCCGGGAGGGCTGGGACGACTACTTCGACCAGATCGTCATCTCGGGCGAGGTCGGCATGCGCAAGCCCGAGCCGCGGATCTTCCACCACGCCCTCGGGCTCGTGGGGCTGCGCCCGGAGGAGTGCGTCTTCATCGACGACATCGAGGCGAACATCGAGGCCGCCCGCGCGCTCGGCATCGTCGGCCTGCACCACCGCGACGCCGACGCGACCATAGCGGCGGTGGAGGCCCTGTGCAGCCTTCCCCTCCGCCCTCCCGTGTGACCTCGCGGCGGCCTCACCAGCCGGCTCCGGCGTCCTTCGCCGGGCGGTCCGCGCGGGCCTTCTCGGGCCGGCTTGCGTGATCCTGTACGGGCGGTGACGCGGCGCCTGGCACACTCGTGGAGTTGATCGGGCGCCGCTCTGGCCCCGATATCCGGAAATATCGTGAATGAGGAACGAACGCATGCGCGTCTACCTGCCGTGCACCCTTCCCGCCCTGGCCAGCGTGGTCGCCACGGGGGAGGTCGGCCCGGCCCCGCTGACCGGCTACGCGGTGACCCCCGCACTGGTCGAGTGGTACGTCTCGGGTGACACCGAGGAGCTCGAATACGTCGCCCTGACCGACGCCGCCAGGGCGTCCCTGCGAATGCTGGCCGCCGACCGCGCGGACGGCGTGGAGGTCCCGGCGCGGCGGGTGGTGATCGCCGCCGAGGTGCCGGACGACATGGTGAAGGCCGGCACGGACATCGACGAGCGCTCGCGGGTGCGGATCCCGGTCGCGGTGCCGATGAACAAGATCGCTGCCGCCCACGTCGACGACCCGCAGGCCGTACCCGACGTGGAGACCGCGCTCGCGGCCGTGTTCGCCGCCGACGACGGCGACGACGACGCCCGGTTCGAGGTCGACGGCGCCGAGGCCCACGAGCTGCTGTGGTACGCCACCCAGGAGATCCCCGACCTCCTCACCTGACCCGCCGGGCCCCCACCCCTATATCCGAGTGCTTGATCCGAAGGGTTCGCTTATCCTGGATCCCGATATGAAGCACATCATCTGGGACTGGAACGGCACGCTTTTTCACGACATCGAAGCCGTGGTGGGAGCCACGAACGAGGTCTTCAAGCCATACGGCGTGGCCGCATTCGACAACGACGGCTTCCGGGCCGCCTACACCCGCCCGATCTGGGTCGCCTATGAGCGCATCCTGGGCCGGCCCCTGCGCGAGGGGGAGTGGGAGGCGCTCGACCAGGCCTTCCATGACCACTACCACAGGCTGATGCTCTCGTGCGCGCTCGCCGAGGAGGCCCTCGACTGCCTGCGCACCTGGGCCGACTCCGGGCGCACCCAGTCGCTGCTGTCCATGTGGGCACACGACCGGCTGGTGCGGAAGGCCTCCGAGCTGGGCATCTCCGATTACTTCGCCCGCATCGACGGCCTGAGCAACGGCGCACCGGGTGGAGGCAAGGCTGAGCACATGGTGGTCCACATCGAGTCGCTCGACGTCAAGCCGTCCGAGATCCTCGTGATCGGCGACAGCCTCGACGACGCTCACGCGGCCGAGCATGTGGGCGCCCGCGCGGTCCTCTACACCGGGGGCATGACCAGCCGCGCCGACCTCGCGGCCTCCGGCTTCCCGGTCGTCGACTCCCTGTCCAAGGCGTTCGACCACGCCAAGTGACCGGCCGTCCGGGGTGTCTCGCTCCGCGACGTGAGCCC
Source organism: Sphaerisporangium sp. NPDC088356 (assembly GCF_040685555.1). Classification (NCBI taxonomy): domain Bacteria; kingdom Bacillati; phylum Actinomycetota; class Actinomycetes; order Streptosporangiales; family Streptosporangiaceae; genus Sphaerisporangium; species Sphaerisporangium sp. NPDC088356. The sequence goes on along the minus strand of NZ_JBFBIK010000006.1, from coordinate 44,515 downwards.
CCCATCCGGACGACCTGAGCGGTCAGCCGGGGCATTCCTCTCGACGGGTGACAAGTTGGGCATGGCTCGGCGTCGGGGGCGCGCGTTCGTCGTACTCTGAGCGCGCACCCCTTACGCCTTCGGAGGCCCCCCATTAACCGTCTCGTGCTGTGGAACGTCGACCTCACCCTGGTCGACGTGGCGATCGTCACCCGTGAGGCCTACGCCGACGCGTTCCGGCAGGTCACCGGGCGCCCGCTGGTGAAGCTGGCGCCCGCGATGGGCCGTCCGGACTCGGAGATCATCTTCGAGACGCTCGCCATCAACGGCATCGTGACCGGTGACGACCACCTTCCCCGTTTCATCGACGCCCTCGCCGGCGCGTTCGCCGCCAGGCGCAAGCGTCTCGGCAAGGATGGGCGCGTCATGTCCGGCGCCAAGGAGGCGCTCAAGGCCGTGGCCAGGCTCGACGGGGTGGTCCAGTCGGTGCTCACCGGCACCATCAAGAGCAACGCCATCCTCAAGCTGGAGGCGTTCGGCCTGGAGAGGTACGTCGACTTCGAGGTCGGCGGCTACGGCGAGGAGGTCTACCCCAAGGCGACCCTCCTCCAGGTCGCCCAGGGCAGGGTCAAGCGGATGTACGGGTACGCCTGCGACGGGTCCAACACGGTCCTGATCGGCGACTCGGCCAGAGACGTGCAGGCCGCCCGCATCGCCGGGGCCGCGATGATCGCCGTGGCATCGGGCCGCTCCACCTCGGCCGAGCTGCGTGAGGCGGGCGCCGACATCGTCCTTCAGGATCTGACCAACGCCTCCGAGGTGGTCGCCGCCGTCGCCCGCCTCACCAGCCCCCTCGACCGGAAGGCCGGCTGAGGGAGCTGTTTGGCCTGGCGCGGATTCGGGATACCAGGCCGGTGGGCGCCGATGTGTGGGTGGGCGGGATGGCGACGGGGCGGGGGCTCCGACAGGATGGGGCCATGGTTGAGGAAGGTGCGCTGCTCTGGGAGCCGTCCCCCGAGGTGATCCGCGACGCGAAGATCACCCGGTTCGTCGCGTGGCTGGGGCGTTCCGGGCGCGATTACGAGCATCTGTGGCGCTGGTCGGTCGAGGCTCCCGAAGAGTTCTGGACGTCGGTGTGGGACTACTTCTCGGTCGTCGGTGACCGTGGTGACGGGCCCGTCATCAGTGGGACGATGCCGCACGCGAAATGGTTCGAGGGAACGACCCTGAACTACGCGGAGAACGCGCTACGCGCGGATCCCGGCCGCCCCGCCGTGATCTCCCGCGACGAGGCGGGCGACCGGCGCTCCTTCACGTACGGCGAGCTCGCCGATGAGGTCGCCCGGGTACGGGCGGGCCTGGTGCGGCTCGGGGTCACCCGGGGCGACCGCGTCGCGGCGTATCTTCCGAACGCCCCTGAAGCACTGATCGCCTTCCTCGCCACCGCCAGCCTCGGCGCCATCTGGTCGTCTTGCTCGCCCGACTTCGGCGTCCCCAGCGTGGTCGACAGGTTCACGCAGATCACCCCCAAGGTGCTGATCGCGGTCGGCGCCTACAGCTACAACGGCCGCTCGTTCGACCGGTCGGCGGTCGTGGCCGACATCGCCGCCAAGCTGCCGAGCCTGGTCGCGACCGTCGTGGTCGGCACGGACTCCTGGGACCTGCTGCGGGCCGAGCCCGCGCCGCTCGCCTTCGAGCCGGTTCCGTTCGACCACCCGCTCTGGGTCGTCTACTCCTCCGGCACCACGGGGCTGCCCAAGCCGATCGTCCACGGCCACGGCGGCATCGTGCTGGAGCACCTGAAGGCGCTCACCTTCCATCAGGACCTCGGCGAAGGCGACGTTTTCTTCTGGTACACGACGACCGGCTGGATGATGTGGAACTACCTGGTGGGCGGCCTGCTCGTCGGCGCCACCGTGGTCCTCTACGACGGCAGCGCCACGCATCCCGGGCCCGACGCGCTCTGGCGGCTGGCGGCAGAGGAGGGCGTCACCTACTTCGGCACCGGCGCGCCGTACATCATCGCCTCCATGCGGGCCGAGCTGAGGCCGTCCGGCCTGGAGAGGCTCAGGGGGGTCGGCTCCACGGGCTCTCCGCTGCCGCCCGAGGGGTTCGGCTGGCTGTACGACGTGCTGCCGGGCGTCCAGCTCGGATCGTTCTCCGGGGGCACCGACGTGTGCACGGGGTTCGTGGGCGCGGTGCCGGTGCTGCCGGTCAGGGCGGGGGTGATTCCCTGCCGCTGTCTCGGCGCCTTCGTGGAGTCCTACGACCCGGAGGGCGACTCGGTGGTCGGCGAGGTCGGCGAGCTGGTGGTGACCCGGCCCATGCCGTCGATGCCCGTCATGTTCTGGAACGACCCCGACGGCACGCGCTACCAGGAGAGCTACTTCGCCGACTATCCGGGGGTCTGGCGGCACGGCGACTGGATCAAGATCCTTCCGGACGGCTCCTGCGTGATCTACGGCAGGTCCGACTCCACGCTGAACCGCGGCGGGGTGCGCATGGGGACCAGCGAGTTCTACCGGGTCGTCGAGCGGTTCCCCGCCATCTCGGACAGCCTGGTCATCGACACCGGCCAGCTCGGGCAGGAGGGCCGGCTGCTGCTGTACGTGACGATCGCCGATGGAGAGGCGCTGACCGACGGGCTGGTCACGGAGCTGAAGAACGCCCTGAGGAGCGAACTTTCCCCGCGTCACGTGCCGAACGAGATCATCGAGGTGCCGGGCATCCCGCGCACGCTGAGCGGCAAGAAGCTGGAGGTGCCGGTGCGCAAGATCCTGCTCGGCACACCGGTGGAGCAGGCCGCCAACACCGGCGCCATGGCCAACCCGGAGGTCCTGCGGCACTTCGTCCCGTGAACCCGGCGGCGCCGGAGGGGCCGGACCCGGATGCCGGGCCGTCGAGAGATCACTTCGGTGTCGCATGCCGCGTATCCGTCAGGTCGCGAAGACCTGGGCGTCGTCGGCGAACGCCTTGAACTCCATGGCGTTGCCCGCGGGATCGAACAGGAACATGGTCCACTGCTCTCCCGGCTCCCCGGCGAAGCGCAGGTAGGGTTCGATCACGAAGCGGGTCCCGGCTGCCTGGAGGCGCCCGGCCAGCCGGTGGAACTCCGGGATGCCCAGGATGAGCCCGAAGTGCGGCACGGGCACGTCGTGCCCGTCCACCGGGTTGTGCGCGGGCGCGGCGGGACGCGGGGCGAGATGGGTGACGAACTGGTGCCCGCGCAGGTTCCAGTCGATCCAGCGGTCGGAGCTGCGGCCCTGCTCGCAACCGAGCACCTCGCCGTAGAAGATTCGGGCGGCCTCCAGGTCGTCGACCGGGACGGCGAGATGGAAGCGGGGGATGGAAGGGGCGGGCGAAGGCATGGAGATCTCTCCTCGGTCCGTGGCGCTCCGCCGGAAGCGCCGGCGGGATGGGTGAAGACCATCTTCGGGCAGGTGTGGTGACCCGCACGCGGCGGGTGGGGCGAGCACCCACATAACCCCCTACCGGGCACCGCGCGAGGGCCCTTGGCGGGCACTGCGCGGCGGCCCGGGGGACAAGACCTTCGGTCACCGCGCGGAAGCGGTCAGATCGCCTGGGGGAAGCGGAAGAGGCGCTCGGGGTCGTAGACCGCCTTGACCTTGGCGAGGCGGCCGGCGTTGGCGCCGTAGTAGGCCTGACGCCAGCCGCTCAGGGCCGGGTCGATGTAGTTGACGTAGGCGTGGTCGCCGAAGTGCGGAGCCATGGCGGCGTGCGCGCCGCGCAGCCAGGTGGCCGCGCCCGCCATGTGCGCGTAGTACTGCACGCTGAACAGCGCGGTGCGATGCGGGAAGGCGGTCGCTCCTGGCCGCACCCGCCCGACCGCGCCGCCGAGGGCGTCGAGGAGCACGGCGTGCCGGCCGGGGCGGGCCGTCTGGTCCACCAGGGCGCCGATGCCCGAGGCCGACAGGGGCCGGTAGGCCATGTGCGACTTGGCGCTGAACGCGTCGCGCGGGAAGCGGCCGTCGGCCGTCTGCCCCGGCAGGCTTCCGGGCCGGTGGCACTGCGACACCGTGCGGGTGGAGCACCCCGCCTCGATCATCATGGCCTTGCGGTAGGAGGTCTGGGTGACGTAGCGGGTGGAGGGCTGGGAACCGATCTTGGCGATCAGCGGTTCGAGCCGGCGCTCGCAGTCCGCCCGGGATCCGATGTAGAGGCCGCCGATCTGCAGGTCGAGCGAGGGGTCCTGGCTGAGGTGGAGGTTCGACCACATGGCGTCCGGCTCGTGGGGCGCCCACGCCTGCCAAGCGGCGATCGCCTTGCGGGCACGCGACCACGGCCAGTGCAGGAAGAACAGCGTGACGTCGCGCGTGGCGTGCGTGCGGAAGGTGAACGACACCGCGACGCCGAAGTTGCCGCCACCGCCGCCGCGTGAGGCCCAGTAGAGTTCGGGCTCATGGTCGGCGTCACAGGTCAGCACCCGGCCGTCGGCGGTGACGATCTGGAGCGACTCCAGAGCGTCGCAGGTCAGGCCGTACTTCCTGGCGACGACGCCGATGCCGCCGCCCAGCGTGAGCCCGGCGATGCCCACCGTCGGGCAGGAGCCGCCCGGTATGCTCACCCCATGCGAGGCCAGCCGGTCGTACACGTCGACCAGTTGCGCGCCCGCGCCCACGACCGCGCGCCCCGATGTGGCGCGCACGCCGTTCATGCGCGAGACGTCCACGACCAGACCCGTGCCCGACGACCATCCCGCGTAGCTGTGGCCCCCCGACCGCGAGGTCACCGGCACCCGGAGCCGCTTGGCGAAGGCCAGGCACTCGGCCACGTCCGACGGGTTCGCGCAGTACGCCACGGCGGCGGGCCGTATGCCGTCGAACGACGGGTTGTAGAGACGCCGGGCCGCGTCGTACGAGGCGTCGCCGGGGAGGATCAGGCGCCCGGCCAGGCCCTTCCCCAGCGAGGTCCAGTCCGATGGCGAGGGGCCGGTCCGCGCCGTGGTCCCCGCGGCCGCGTGTGCGGTGGCCCCGGTGTGCCCGCAGGCGCCGGCCACGGCCGTGGCGGCGACGGCGGACGCGCGGAGGAAGCTCCGGCGGTCGAGCGCGGGGCGCATGGTCACTCATCCCCCAAGAACGGGTCATCGGTCGCGCAAGGTCGCGCTCGTTGAGTGAGACGTCCGCGAGGGTGGCTTGGTTTATCACAGATGGGTCACGGTGCACGTGGTGGGGTGGAAGGCTCGTCCGATGCGGGAATTGCGCACGATTCCGGACAAGTTGACGTTTCACGTGTGATGGGCTGATATCGGGTACGGCCAGAGAGGATCCGGTCAACGGAGACCGAGGTCCGGGCTGTGACCATCTTGAACAAGGCGAACCCTCACAAAGGAGTGAGAGCGACATGCCGCTCGACGAGGCAAAGGACCGGCTTCTGCGGTCCGCTGCTGAACTGTGTGCAGAAGCCCCAGGAAACGATCACCTCGACTTCGAGAGCATCCTGGCGTTTCTGCGGCTCTACTACCGGCATGTCGCGCCAGAGGACGTGATCGACCGCGACCCCGTCGAGCTGTACGGGCCGGCCATGGCGCACCGGCGGCTCGCGGACTACCGCCCGCAGGGCCGGGCACTGGTCCGCGCCTACACCCCGACGGTCGAGGAGCACGGCTTCGACCTCGGGAACTCCGTCGTCGAGGTGGTCACCGACGACATGTCCTTCCTCGTCGACTCGGTCACGATGGAGCTCGACCGTCACGAGACGGGCGCTCACATGATCGTGCACCCGCAGATGAAGGTCCGCCGCGACATGACGGGCAAGATGCTCGGCCGCGACCAGGCCGAGCTCACCGGCCAGGTGCTGGTCGAGTCGTGGATGCACATCGAGATCGACCGGCAGGCCGACCCCGAGGTGCTCGCGAGCCTGGAGCGGGACCTGCAGCGAGTCCTCCAGGACGTCCGCTACTCCGTCGAGGACTACCCCAAGATGCGGGGCCTGGCTGTCCAGATCGCGTCGGACCTCGAGGCCGCCCCGCCGCCCCTCTCGTCCGGAGACCTGGAGGACAGCCTGGAGCTGCTCCGCTGGCTCGCGGACGGGCACTTCGACTTCCTCGGATACCGCGAGTACCGCCTGGAGATGGGCCCCGACGGCGACGGGCTGCACGCCCTGCCCGGCACAGGCCTCGGCATCCTGCGGGCCGACAAGGCCGGCTCGGCCAGCTTCGCCGCGATGTCCCCCGAGCTGCGGGCGAAGGCCCGTGAGAAACAGCTGCTCGTCGTCACCAAGGCCAACAGCAGGGCGACCGTCCACCGGCCGGCCTACCTCGACTACATCGGTGTGAAGCTCTTCTCGCCCGAGGGCGAGGTGATCGGCGAGCGCCGCTTCCTCGGGCTGTTCTCGCACGTGGCCTACAGTGAGTCGATCTCGCACATCCCGGTGCTGCGGCGCAAGCTCCAAGAGGTGCTCGACAAGGCCGGGCTCACCGCCGAGAGCCATGACGGCAAGGACCTCATCGAGATCCTGGAGACCTATCCGCGTGCGGAGCTGTTCCAGGTCCCGGCCGACGACCTGGTGCCGATGGCGCTGGGGGTCCTGCGCCTGCGCGAGCGCAAGCGGGTCAAGCTCTTCCTGCGCCGCGACGACTACAGCCGCTACATCTCCTGCCTGATCTACCTGCCGCGTGACCGGTACACCACCGACGTCCGCCTGCGGATGCAGGACATCCTGATCCAGACGCTCGGCGGCACGACCCTCGACTACAGCACGATGATCGGCGAGTCGCCGCTGGCCCGCCTGCACGTGGTCATCCGCGGTGAGCGCGGCAAGCCGATGGGCGGCACCGATGTGGACCTCTGGGAGCTGGAGGCCCGCATCGCGGCCACCACCCGCTCATGGAAGGAGGACTTCGCCGCGGCCATCAGCGAGTTCTCCCCGCGGGAAGAGGCCGCGTCGCTCACCCGCCGCTACGCCTCGGCGTTCCCCGAGGGCTACAAGGCGGACTTCACGCCCCGTACGGGCGTCGCGGACCTGCACCGCCTGGAACGGCTCACCGACACCCCCGGCCAGATCGGGATGGACCTGTACGAGCCGCGCGACCCCGCCCAGGGCGAGCGGCGGTTCAAGATCTACCGCATCGGATCGGCGCTCTCGCTCTCCGAGATCCTGCCCCTGCTGTCGCGCATGGGCGTCGAGGTGGTGGACGAGCGGCCGTACCAGATCACCAGGAAGGGCGAGCGGCAGGCCTGGATCTACGACTTCGGCCTGCGGACCACCGCTTCCGGGGTGGCCGACCATGCGGAGTTCAAGCGGTTGTTCCAGGAGGCCTTCGCCGCGCTCTGGCGGGGCGAGATCGAGAGCGACGGCTTCAACGGGCTCGTGCTCGGCGCCGGGCTAACCTGGGAGCAGGCCCAGATCCTGCGGGTGTACGCGAAGTACCTCCGCCAGGCGGGCATCGCGTTCAGCCAGCGCTACATCGAGAAGGTGCTCCTCGGGAACATCCGGCTGGCCAACCTGCTCGTCCGCCTCTTCGAGGCCAGGCTCGACCCGCGCCGCACCGAGGACGCGCGGCAGGACCTCACCGAGGCCCTGCACGAGGAGGTGCTCGCGGCCCTCGACGAGGTCGCCTCGCTGGACGAGGACCGCATCCTGCGGGCCTACCTTGAGATGATCCTCGCCACGCTGCGCACCAACGCCTTCCAGCAGGTGGACGGCAGGCGCAAGCCGTACATCTCCATAAAGCTCGACTCCTCGGCGATCAGCGTGCTGCCGCTGCCCCGGCCCAAGTACGAGATCTTCGTGTACTCGCCGCGGGTGGAGGGCGTGCACCTGCGGTTCGGCAAGGTCGCGCGGGGCGGCCTGCGCTGGTCGGACCGTATGGAGGACTTCCGCACCGAGGTCCTCGGCCTGGTCAAGGCCCAGATGGTGAAAAATACGGTCATCGTGCCCACTGGGTCCAAGGGCGGCTTTGTTGTGAAGCGCCCCCCAGCGGGCGGCGGGCGTGACGAGCTCATGGCCGAGGGCGTGGCGTGCTACCGCCAGTTCATCTCGGGCCTGCTCGACATCACCGACAACCTGGTCGACAACAAGGTGGTCCCGCCCGCCGACGTCGTGCGGCACGACGGCGACGACACCTACCTCGTCGTCGCGGCCGACAAGGGCACGGCGACGTTCTCCGACATCGCCAACAGCGTGGCCAAGGACTACGGCTTCTGGCTCGGTGACGCCTTCGCCTCCGGCGGCTCGGTCGGCTACGACCACAAGGCCATGGGGATCACCGCCCGGGGCGCCTGGGAGTCGGTCGCCTACCACTTCCGCTCGATGGGGATCGATGTCCAGACCACCGACTTCACGGTGGTGGGCGTCGGCGACATGTCGGGCGACGTCTTCGGCAACGGCATGCTGCTGTCGCAGCACATCAAGCTGGTCGCGGCCTTCGACCACCGGCACATCTTCGTCGACCCTTCGCCGGACGCCGCGCGCGGCTTCGCCGAGCGGTCGCGCCTGTTCGCCCTGCCGCGCAGCTCATGGGCCGACTACGACGCCGGGCTGATCTCCACCGGTGGCGGCGTCTGGCCGCGTACGGCCAAGTCGGTGCCGGTCTCGCCGCAGATGCGAGCGGCGCTCGGCATCCCCGACGGGGTGTCGGCGCTCACCCCGAACGACCTGATCAACGCCATCCTCAAGGCCCCCGTCGACCTGCTGTGGAACGGCGGCATCGGCACCTACGTCAAGGCGTCCGCCGAGAGCCACGCCGACGTCGGCGACAAGGCCAACGACTCGCTGCGCGTCAGCGCCGCGGAGCTACGGTGCAAGGTCATCGGCGAGGGCGGCAACCTCGGCCTCACCCAGCTCGCCCGCATCGAGTTCGCGCTGAACGGCGGGTTCGTCAACACCGACTTCATCGACAACTCGGCCGGTGTGGACACCTCCGACCACGAGGTGAACATCAAGATCCTGCTCGACCGGGTGGTACGTGACGGCCGGCTCACCGACCAGCAGCGTGACCAGCTCTTCCTCGACATGACCGACGAGGTGGCCGGGCTCGTGCTCAGCGACAACCAGGCGCAGAACGTCGTGCTGGCCGCCGCGCGGGCGCAGGCCCCCGAGATGCTGCACATCCACTCCCGCTACCTTCGCAAGCTGGAGCGCGAGGGCCTGGTCAACCGCGAGCTGGAGGCGCTGCCGTCGGACAAGATGCTGGCCGAGCGGCGTCAGGCCGGCCTCGGGCTCACCGCGCCTGAGTTCTCGGTGCTGCTCGCCTACACCAAGCTGGTGGCCGACCACGAGCTGCTCGCCTCCGACCTGCCCGACGACCCGTACCTGGAGTCGTGGCTGGTTTCCTACTTCCCCTCGGCGCTGCGCGAGCGCTTCCGCACGGCCATGGACGCCCACCCGCTGCGCCGCGAGATCATCACCACCCGCGTGGTCAACGATCTGGTCAACGCGAGCGGCACCACGTTCATGTTCCGCTTCGGCGAGGAGACCGGCGCGTCCACCCCGGACATCGCCAGGGCCTACCTGGTGTCCAGGGAGGTCTTCGGGCTGCCGGCCTTCCGGCGGGACGTGGAGGCGCTGGACAACAAGGTCGACACCGCCACCCAGCTCGCCATGCTGCTGGAGGGCCGCAAGCTCGCCGAGCGCGGCGCGCGCTGGCTGCTCGGCAACCGCAGGCCCCCGCTCGACCTGGCCTCCACCGTGAGGTTCTTCGTCGACGGCGCCGACGGGCTGCTGGCGCACCTGCCCAAGCTGCTCACCGGCCCCGACCTTTCGGCCTTCGAGGAGCGCCGCGACGGGTTCCTGGCACGGGGCGTGCCCGCGGAGCTGGCCGAACGGGCGGCGGTGATGGTGCCGGCGTACTCGACGTTCGACCTCGTGGAGATCTCCTCGCGTACCGGCCGTCCGGTGAACGACGTGGCGGAGGTCTACTTCGACCTGGCCGAGCGGCTCCAGCTCGCCCGGCTGCGCGAGCGGGTCATCGCCCTGCCCCGCGACAACCGGTGGAACTCCATGGCCAGGGCGGCGCTGCGCGACGACCTGTACGCCGCGCACGCCACGCTCACCCGGGACGTCCTCACGCACAGCGAGCCGGGGCTGTCGCCCGAGGAGCGCCTGGCCCGCTGGTCGGAGGCGAACTCCGCGGCCGTCGCGCGGGCACGCCAGACACTGTCGGAGATCTGGGAGAGCGACCACTTCGACCTCGCCACGCTGTCGGTGGCGCTCCGCGCGGTGCGCACCCTGGTCGCGACCAGCAACCTGCCCCACGCGGAGGGCTGAGCGCTACGGCGTCACTTGTAGCTGACGCCGGTGGCGGCGCCGTCGAATCCGATGATCTTCGCGGGTTCGGCGGCGCCCCTGCGCGAGACGTGGCTGACGTACTGCTGTGTCTCGATCACGCGGAGCATGTTCGGGACCACGACGCTGCCCACGGCCCAGCGAACGTCCTTGGGGACGGGCACGAGCCCGTCGGCATGCTTGATCTTGGCCTGCCGGAGCGTGGTCCGCGTCAGGGAGTACAGGATGACGGCTCCGCCGTCGGTGGTGCGCAGGGCGTAGATGGGGAAGGCGGTCGCCGCGAAGAGCGAGTCGTACAGGAACCCCCGCAGCTTGGACTCGGACTGGATCTTCTCCACCTCGGTGAAGTAGCCGGTGGTCTGCGGCCCGGCCGCGATCAGGCCGGCCGCGAACCCGCCGGGGCCCTCCTCGGCGATCGTCGCGTGCAGCGGCGCCATCAGGTGCGGGCTTATCGCGATCGAGTCGTCGCGGGTGGCCAGCGGGGTGGCGTACCCCTGGGGGTCCAGGCTGACCTCGGGCAGCTTCGTCCGGGGGTAGAGCAGGGAGGCGAAGCTCAGCTGCCAGCGGGAGACGTCGTACTGCTTCATGAAGGCGAGCACCGCCGTGCGGCTAGCCCCGCTCTCGTCCCGCCGCTCGACGACGGCGGCGAACCAGTAGGGGAACCGGTCGAGCCGGGGGACCAGCAGCTTAGGCCTCCCCCAGGTGTACCGGGGCGGCTTCATGCCGGTCGACTGGAACGCCGTGGCGGTGAACAGGCTCTGCGCGTCGCGCACCTGCTGCCTGGCAGGGTACTCGTCGCCCGACGCCCTGAGCGCGTCGTCCGTCGCAAGGATGAGGTGCACCTGCTCGGCGGCCTCGGCGGGCGTGACGGCCGGGGTGTCCCCGACCTGCGGCGAGGAGGAAGGCGACGGGGCGGGCGTCGACGCGCCGGTGGCCGCCGAGGTGGCGGCGACGGGGCTGCGCCGGATCTCGTGCCCGCTGGAGGCGCATGCGGAGGCCGTGGCGGCGAACAGGAACATCGCCAGGACGGCACGCATGGTCCTGTTCACGCTCGCCTCCCGATGAGTCCCCCGCAGACCGCCCATGCTAGCCACGCGCGAGGTGCCTCCTGTGTCGCGTACCCTTGGCAGATGTGGCAGCCATCGATCCCGCAGAAGAGATCAGCGAGCTTACCGGCACACTGAAGGGCATTCAGGACGTGCTGGACCTCGACGTCATGCGAAAGCAGATCGCCGAGTTGGAGGAGCAGGCTGCCGCGCCCGACCTGTGGAACGACCCTGAGCAGGCGCAGAAGGTCACCAGCAAGCTGTCCCACATGCAGGGCGAGCTCAACCGCGTCGAGAACCTTTTGCGCAGGCTCGACGACATCAACGTCCTGTACGAGCTCGCCGAGGCCGAGGACGACGCCGAGACGCGTGAGGAGGCCGGGCGGGAGCTCGCCTCGCTCCGCACCGACGTCAACGCCCTTGAGGTCCGCACGCTGCTCTCGGGGCCGTATGACGCGCGTGAGGCGCTGATCACGATCAACTCCCAGGCCGGCGGCGTGGACGCCGCCGACTGGGCGCAGATGCTGCTCCGCATGTACCTCCGCTGGGCCGAGCGCAAGGGCCACTCCACCGAGGTGTACGACACCTCCTACGCCGAAGAGGCCGGCATCAAGTCGGCGACGTTCGTGGTCAAGGCGCCCTACGCCTACGGCACGCTGAGGGGCGAGCACGGCACCCACCGGCTCGTCCGCATCAGCCCGTTCGACAACCAGGGCCGCCGCCAGACCTCCTTCGCGGGCGTCGATGTGGTGCCGGTCGTCGAGCAGACCGATCACATCGACATCAACGAGGACGACCTGCGCATCGACGTCTACCGCTCCTCGGGTCCCGGCGGCCAGGGCGTCAACACCACCGACTCCGCGGTGCGCATCACCCACCTGCCCACCGGCATCGTCGTCTCCTGCCAGAACGAGCGCTCCCAGCTCCAGAACCGCGCCTCCGCGATGACGGTGCTGCAGGCCAAGCTGCTGGAGCGCAAGCGGCAGGAGGAGGCCGAGAAGATGTCGGAGCTGCGTGGCGAGTCGACCACCTCGTGGGGCACGCAGATACGCAACTACGTCCTGCACCCTTACCAGATCGTGAAGGACCTGCGCACCTCCGTCGAGGCGGGCAACCCCAGCGCGGTGCTCGACGGCGATCTGGACGAGTTCATCGAGGGCGAGATCCGCTGGACCCGGCGCATCGAGTCGGGCGCCGCGGGCTGACCCCTCGTACGGATCCCGAGGCTCCGGGATCCGTACCGATGGCCGATCAGGCGCCGTACAGGTGCTTCAGCGCCAGGGTCGCGGCGAGCAGGACAAGCAGGATTATCGCGATGAGCATGGGGGATAGACCCCCCAGTCCATGGTGATGGACCCTGTCCCTGCTCGCCCGGCATGCGGGGCACCGGCCCTCGACGACTGGACCGGCACACTGTGCACAGATGAGATGTTCGCAGCTCACGGGATATCTCCCTCTCCACGGTGATCGCTTTACCAGCCTGTTAGCGAGTGTGGAATCGTTTTGTTTCCGTTATGGACGTTCCATGCCAGTGTTACCCCTAGACTGAGCCTCGGCCAACCGGAACGTCGATCAATGGTAAAGAGCGGCGCCCCCCGGCCGGCGAGCAATGCGCTGTGGCCCACGCGGTCACTTCCGCGACCGTCCTAACCCCTAGACTGGCATGCCGTGATGCGCCTGTGATCCATTTCGATAATGTCACCAAGGTCTACGTTAACCAGAACCGCCCCGCCCTCGACCACGTCAGCGTTGACGTCGACAAGGGTGAGTTCGTGTTCCTGGTCGGTCCTTCTGGCTCGGGGAAGTCGACCTTTCTCCGTCTGGTCCTGAAGGAAGAGCGCCCGAACTCGGGCGCGATACATGTCGCCGGGAAGGACCTGGCGCGCCTGTCGAACTTCAAGGTGCCGCACCTGCGCCGCCGCATCGGCTGCGTGTTCCAGGACTTCCGGCTGCTGCCCAACAAGAACGTCTACGAGAACGTGGCGTTCGCGTTGGAGGTCATCGGCAAGCCCCGGCGGTTCATCCGCAAGGTGGTGCCTGAGGTCGTCGAGCTGGTCGGCCTCGAAGGCAAGGCCCACCGCATGCCCGACGAGCTGTCCGGAGGTGAGCAACAGCGGGTCGCCATGGCCCGCGCGTTCGTCAACCGCCCGATGATCCTGCTCGCGGACGAGCCCACGGGAAACATCGACCCCGCGACCAGCATCGGGATCATGAAGGTGCTCGACCGGATCAACCGGACCGGCACCACCGTCGTCATGGCCACCCATGACGCCGCCATTGTCGACTCCATGCGCAAACGCGTGGTCGAGCTGGAGGACGGCAAGATCGTCCGAGATCAGTCACGCGGCGTCTACGGTCAGGCGTACTGATCACCAAGCGAGAGCAACAGGGGACACCCACAGCATGCGGGCAAACTTCATCTTCTCTGAGGTCTGGATCGGCCTTCGCCGCAACCTAACGATGACCGTCGCGGTCATCGTGACCGTGGCCATCGGCATGGCGCTGCTCGGCATTGGGCTGATGATCAACGCGCAGGTCGGCAGCATGAGCAGCTACTGGTCCGACAAGGTCCAGCTGTCTGCGTTCCTGTGCAAGAAGAACGACCCGTTCGCGGCGTGCAAGGGCCGCGGCGCCGTCAGCGACCAGGAGAAGCAGGCGCTGAAGACGCAGATCGAAGGCATGGGCCAGGTGGAACAGGTCTTCTTCGAGGGCCAGCAGAAGGCCTACGAGAACTTCAAGGCCGCGTACAGCAGCAACAGCGTGTTCCTCTCCGCGGTCAAGGTCGACGACATGCCCGAGTCCTTCCGGGTCAAGCTGAAGAACCCGGATGACTACAAGGCCGTGTTCGACGCCCTCAGCGGCGCGCCCGGCGTCTCGAACGTGGTCAACGACCAGCAGTTGCTCGACAAGTTCTTCGGGCTGATGGACAAGCTGCGCTGGGCGGCGCTCGTCGTGGCGATGATCCAGGTCTTCGCGGCGATCCTTCTGATCGGCAACACGGTGCGGCTGTCCGCGTACAACCGGAGGCGGGAGACCGGGATCATGCGCCTGGTCGGCGCCTCCAACCTCTACATCCAGCTGCCGTTCGTCATGGAGGGCACCATCGCCGGCCTGGTCGGCGGCGTGATCTCCGCGGTGCTGCTGATGCTCGCCAAGGTCGTGCTGTTCGACGGCATGAAGAGCTATTTCGTCCTGTCCACGCAGCTCGGCTGGACCGAGGTCGCGCAGGTGATCACGCTGACGACCGTGGTCGGCGTGCTGATCTGTATCCTCGCCTCCTTCGTCACCCTCCGGCGATACCTGAGGGTGTGACACACCCCGGTAGGCTCGACGCTATGCCACGTGAGACCGGGCGCAAGCTCATCGCCCAGAACAAGCGTGCCCGGCACGACTATCAGATCGATGACACCTACGAGGCAGGGCTCGTCCTCATGGGCACGGAGGTGAAATCCCTCCGTGCCGGCCGGGCGAGCCTGACCGACGGGTACGCACAGGTCAAGGATGACGAGGTGTGGCTGATGAACATCCACATCCCGCAGTACCACATGGGCACGTGGACCAACCACGCCGCGCTGCGCCCCCGCAAGCTCCTGCTCCACCGCAAGGAGATCGGGAAGATCATCAACAAGACCAAGGAGTCCGGGCTGACGCTGGTCCCGCTCTCGCTGTACTTCAAGGACGGCAAGGCCAAGGTCGAGATCGGCGTGGCACGGGGCAAGAAGACCTGGGACAAGCGGCACGACCTCGCGGAGAAGCAGGCGACCCGGGAGATGGCCCGCGCTCTTCGTCACCGCAACCGATGAGGTCCGATCAGCCGTGCCGCTAGTCGTACGAATGAGAAGAGCCCTGTCGGCGGCACTGTCGCTGGCCGTGGCCGTCCCCCTGCTGTCGGCCTGCCTGAGCGAGCCGTCGCCGCACGAGGCCGTCAGCCAGTTCCTGGTCGGATGGCAGACCGGCGACTACGACTCGGCCGCCGAGCGCACCGACGGCGATCCCAAGGTCGTCAAGAGGGCCCTGGAGGACGCCGGCCTGCAACTGGACGCCGTGTCCCTCCGCTTCTCCCTCAAGGGGCTGCGGACCAAGGGCGAGAACGCCGACGCGAGGTTCCAGGTCCAGGTAGACCTCGGGGACAACAACCCCCTGTGGCAGTACGACAACGATCTGCCGCTGCACGTGGTCGACGGTGTGTGGAAGGTCCGCTGGTCGCCCAGCGTCATCCACCCGCAGCTCCGCGAGGGGCAGCGCTTCGCGGTGGAGGTCTCCTCCATGGGCCGCCAGCCCATCGAGGACCGCAACGGCGACGCGCTCCAGAAGGAGGCGACGCTCTACGTCGCGGGCGTCTACCCCGCCAGGGTCAAGGACCCGGTGGGCGTGTGCGAGCGGCTCTACCAGGTGACCGGCTTCGCCCAGGACCGGCTGCTGAGCCGCATCAGGTCCGCCCCGCCCCAGGACTTCGTGCCGCTGGTGACGTTCGGCGGCACCAAGTACGCCCAGCTGCGCGACCGCCTGGACGAGATCCCCGACCTGAAGATCGACAAGAAGTCGCAGCCGGTCGCGCCCGACCAGCCCGTCGACATCATCGGCAAGGTCGGCACGATCACGCCCGAGACCGAGCAGCAGCTCGGCGGCCCGCAGCGGGCCGGTGACAGCGTCGGCCAGGGCGGGCTGCAGAAGGCCTACCAGGACCAGCTCACCGGCTCCACCGGCACGAAGGTCATCACCTACGACCTGAAGACCAGTGAGCAGGTGGCCGAGCTGGCCCAGTGGCCCGGCAGGTCGAACACCACGTCGGTGAAGACCACCATCGACAGGGGCGTGCAGCGGTCAGCCGACCTCGCCGTCAGCGGCACCGCTCCCGCCACCCTGGTCGCGGTCAAGGCCTCGACCGGCGAGATCCTGGCCGTGGGCTCCCATGAGATGAACCAGGCGCACGACGGGCTGAACGGCCGGTTCCCCCCGGGCACCGCGTTCTCGGTCGTCGCGGCCGAGGGGCTGCTCGCCGGGGGAGTCGATCCGAAGCAGAAGGTGCCGTGCCCGGTCGGCCGCACGGTCGGAGGCGCGCGGTTCGAGCAGGTGGCCGTGGGCCCGGTCGGCACGCCGCCCACCATCGCGAGCGATTTCGCCAACGGATGCGTCACCGCGCTGGCGTCGCTGGCCCGCCGCCTCGACGCGAGCACGCTGACCGAGGCGGCCTCCCGCTTCGGCATCGGCGGAGGCTGGACCCTGCCGCTGCGGTCGTTCAGCGGCACCGTCCCCGCCGCCACGAGCGACGCCGCCAAGGCGAAGATCATCGCGGGTCAGAGCGTGCGGGTCAGCCCCCTGGCGATGGCCCTGGTCGCCGGCGCGGTGGCTTCCGGCACGTGGCGCCCGCCCACGCTGGTCACCTCGCCCGGCTCGCCCGATCTCTCGTCCGACGTCCCGCCCGCCGCCCCTCCGCGCCCCGTCCCGCTGGACCCCCAGACCCTGACCAAGCTGCGCGCCCTCATGCGCTCAGGGGTCACCTCCGGTACGGCCGCCGTGGCCGCCGCGCCGGGCGAGAAGGTTCACGGCATCTCCGCCGCCATCACCTACACCGACAAGAAGCGCGCGAGGAGCCTCTCGTGGTTCGTCGGCTGGCAGGGTGACATCGCGGTGGCCGTGCTGAGTGAGACGACCGGCGTGACGGCCTCCGCGCAGATCGCCGGCCAGTTCTTCCGCAGCGCCCGCACGGCCGCGTGAAAATAGTTTCGCGGGCGAGCAACCTTTGGGGGCTCTGCCTGCGTCTTTCTGAATGACTGGGCACCGCTTGGGGGTTGCGGGCTCAGTCGCCGTGATGAGACCAGGGCTTCATCTCGGGGGAAGCCCTGCCGTCCGGACCGGCTCGACCCTGCCGGTCGGCCCCCGGGGGCGTGCGCCACGTGCCACGCCTCCGGGGGTTTCGGCACGTACGGGCGCGGCCCTGGAGGCATGCCGGGGAATCAAGTTGGCGCCGCGGGTGTTCTCTGGAGTATCTTCTGGTTGCTCGGTCTTTCGCGAGACCGGGCGACAACTCCACAGGGGGTGACTGGTTTCGACTTCGACATGTCGCGCCAGGGGAAGCGGGTCGAGGACTGCGGACATAACCTCGTTAACACTGTGACCGCAAAACAATAAGTGCCAATAACACGCGCACTCAGGGCCACATGGCCCTCGCCGCCTGAGCGAGGACCAAGCCCTTGTCAGCCCGGGACCGCCTCCGGCCCGGATCTGGCATCGCTAGGAGGCTAAACCGATCGACCCGGTCACGGGGCCGATAGGGAAACCTAACAGTGACTGAGCCCGTCGATGACACGCCTGCGTGATCATCGGGGCTGAGAAAATCGCAGCAGGCTGCACCCGGAGAAGCCCTGTCGTGGTGTTGAAGGACGCGGGTTCGATTCCCGCCACCTCCACCAGATCGCCAAGGGCGGTCGGTAGGCCCCCAAGGCCTCACCGACCGCCCTTGATCCTTTTCTTGCACCTGCTCGTTCAGAAGACCTGTCACGGTGTCGCCGCGTCAGAAGGTCATGGCCGCGTTGGGGTCGACGCGCATCCTCAGGACCTCCGGCACTCTGGAGTGATCTCGCATCCATACGGCGGTGGTAGGACAGATGTAGCCCACCAGTCGGTCGATGCTCGCGGCGTCGGCCTCCAGGTGACGCCGGAAGATCGGTTCATGATGGGCTATCCGGTTACGGAGAGTGCGGAGGTAGTCCAGATCTTGATGAAGGTCCTTCATGGAGTGCGTTACGGAGAGCGACCTCCA
Organism: Sphaerisporangium sp. NPDC088356; assembly: GCF_040685555.1. Taxonomy (NCBI): domain Bacteria; kingdom Bacillati; phylum Actinomycetota; class Actinomycetes; order Streptosporangiales; family Streptosporangiaceae; genus Sphaerisporangium; species Sphaerisporangium sp. NPDC088356. The sequence goes on along the minus strand of NZ_JBFBIK010000006.1, from coordinate 26,482 downwards.
ACGTCTGAAGGGGGCCCAGCATCGCTGAGCTGATGGCGATGTTGAAGGCATAGAGTCGCAACGCCTCGTCAGTGCCGCCGCTCGCCTAGCGGCGGTTCGCTTGTCAGCGGTACAGGCGGATGGCGCCGATGAGGGCCTGGTGGGCGATGGCGAGGACCTCGTCCGCCACGGCGGGTGACGGGGGTGGCGCGACGACCTGAACCATCTGGGTGCTGGGCTCCCCGACGTCGGGGAACAGCTCCCACTTCCACGCGGAGCTCGTGGGGTTGTCGAAGCGGTCGAGGGAGACCACGAGCGACGCCATGCCGTCCCATCCCCACGGAGGCGTCTGCGGGAGCCGGGCCAGCCGGATGGACGCTCGAGGAGCCGGTCCGGTGATTCGTGAGCCGGGTACGTCCGGCTCGTCGCGGTCGCTGGTCGTTCTGGGGGGCAGGGTCGTCAGGGCGGCGCGGTGGGCGGCGGTGGTGAGCAGGGTGAGCGGGTCGTCCAGGTCGGAGAGTGAGGCCTGGCGGTACGCGGTCGTCTGGCCCAGGAGAACGGCCTCGGCGAGGCGGTGGTCGGTGCCGTGGAAACCCGCCCAGTCCGCCGGCCGGATGCCATGGCGCTTCCCGGTCGCGTGCAGGTCGGCCAGCACCTCGGAGGCGGCCTCCAGCACCGAGGGCGTGTAGACGGTGCGATATTGACCTCGCGCCGCCTGCTCGATCATCCCCCGCGCGGAGGCGGATGTGGTGGTGGTCATCGGCTGCAATTCTCCATCGCGGCGATCAGCGGGTTGAGGACTAAAAGGACATCTCACCCTTGACGTAAAGGACTCTAGTCGTTCTTGATCCAATGGCGTAGTCCGGGTCCCGGGGTGCCGCGATGGAGCCGTGTCCGGGTCGTCGAGGGTGCCTGCTCGCGACACGCCGATCGGCCTGGGGTTTTACTGGAGTTCTACTGGCAGCGACCACCACCGCGATGCGGACCGTCGTGGAATCGCCGGCGAGACGGGGGGGGGAACGCGGGTCAGCTGCCCGAGAGGGTGCCGAGGATCACGGTGACGGTGTCGGTCTTCCCGTTCGGGTGGAGGAGCTCGACCCTTGCCTGTGCGCCCGGCTTGAGGCCGGCGAGCACCTCGGAGAGGGTCGCGGCCGTGGGCGTCGGCTTGCCGTTGACGCTGATGATGATGTCGCCCGGCTTGATGCCGGCCCTGGCGGCGCCGCTGCCCGGATCGACCTGGGCGACGCCCACGCCCACCGGCTGGCCGTCGGGTCCGACGACGGTGTTGACCCGGACGCCCAGGGCGGCGCGGCGCGTGTTGGTGACCTTGCCGTTCCTGATGATCTGTTCGGTGACGTCCTTGGCCGTGCTGCTCGGGATGGCGAAGCCGATGCCGGGGGCCGCGCCCCCGCCCAGCTCGGGGTTTATCGCGGCCAGGGTCGGCACGCCGATGACCTCGCCCGAGAGGTTGGTGAGCGCCCCGCCGCTGTTCCCCGGGTTGATCGAGGCCGAGGTCTGGATGGCGTTGGTGATCGTGGCACCCGGTGACCCCTCGCCCTGGGGTTCGGTGACCGTGCGGCCGAGCGCGGACACGATGCCGTTGGTCACGCTCCCCGACAGGCCGAGCGGGTTGCCCATGGCGAGCACGATCTGACCCACCTTGAGCTTGGTGGAGTCGCCGAACGTCGCGGGGGCCAGCCCCGTCTTGTCGCTGACCCGGATGACGGCGAGGTCGCCCAGCGGGTACGACGCGACGAGCTGGGCCTTGCGGGGCTTACCACCCGTCGCCAGGATGACCTCGAAGTTCTTGTACTTACCCACAACATGGGCATTTGTCACGATATGTCCGTCAGTGTCGTACACGACGCCCGAGCCGAGGCCTCCGGATGTGTTGATCTGCACGATGGACGGAAGCACCTGGGCGATGACCCGCTCGTACGCCTGCTCCTCCGAGACCACCGTCGCGGCCGGCGGGGAGGGTGTGTTCCCACTCTTGGAGGCACTGTCCGTCGAGGCGGGCGCCCCGGTGAGCCCGCCGCAGCCACTGAGCACCACCAGGACCCCGGCCACTCCGGCGGTGAGGGCGTGCCGGCCTATGTGTCCGGCGCGCCGAGTACCTGGTGTCGTCTCCATGGAACAGGTGATGCCCCGAGCGCACGGAAGATACTCGCTGTTCGGGACGCACAGGTTGATCTTGCAAGCGGTCGGCCGGTCGGCTCCGCCCGTACGGGCGCGCCCCGCGCCGATCACACCATGATGTCGCGGGCCCGATTTTCTTCGATCAGGGCTCGCACGTTCTACCTGCTGAAACGCGTTTTCCGCCGCCGAAGCCTGGGGTGCCCGCCCGCGGGGATCACGATTTGTGACGTAGTCTGCGGACATGGCGGACGGCGCTGGAAACTCCCCCAGCCGCCCTGGGTCGGGGCGGCCTCCGACGTACGTTCCCTCTTACGAGGCGCCCACCACACCGATGCCGCGGGTGAGCCCAGAGCAGGCACTCGCCATGGCCGAGGCGGCGAAGGCCCGGGCCGCTTCCAAGGCCGCCGCGCGGCAGGAGCCCGGCGACGCGGCGACGGCCGACACCGACACCGACACCGACCATACGGCTCCGGAGGACAGCGCGCAGGAAACCGCGGACTACAACGTGACGGCGGATGTGCGCAGGCCCACTGGACCGTTCCTCCGGCCCGACCGGCCCGTCGCGGGGTCGCCGGCCACCTCGGCCCGTCCCGAATCGGCTACGCCGCGGCCCCCCGCGAGTTTCGGCGCTCTCGCCGACCAGGCGAGGCCCGCCGCCCCTCGGGTGAGGAAGCAGCCCCGGTGGCTGGCCCTCGCGATCTTCCGGATCGGCGACATCCCTATAAGAGCGGTGTACGGCGTCGGCGCGGCCATCGTCACGGGGATCATCGTGGTCCTGATCTTCATGCTGTTCGGCGGCGAGACCTCCCGCGAGCAGGTGCGCGTGAGCCCGGCGCAGGCGGGCGGCCCGGCCGTGCCGAGCGCGAAGCCGTCGCCGAAGCCGACCCCGATCGCGGTCCCGCCGGTCCCCGCCGCCAAGGCGATGACGGTCTTCTCCGGCACGGGCACGCCGATCGCGTCATACGTGGCCGACCAGACCGCCGGCATCAGCTACGCCAAGTACGGCACTCCGTGGGCCCAGACCACCCGTGCCCCCTTCTCGGCCGCGCAGAAGGCGGGCTCGTCGCGGCAGCCGCAGGCGCTGATCGGCTCGGCCCCGGTGCCGGTGGCCGTTCCGAAGACGCTCGCGACGTACGAGGACTTCCGCAAGCTGGCGGGCAAGGCGGCGAAGTGGACGCTGCGCTATCAGCCCGCCGGGTCGAAGTTCACCTGGACCGTGTCGCAGCAGGCGCGGTACAACCTCGGATGGGTGCTCGGCTACAAGGTCAGCTACCTCCAGGGCGGCAAGAGGCACTCCTCGCAGGCCTACGTCATGGTCGTCTCGACGGGCAAGAAGAAGCCCGCGATGCTGTTCGCGAACGTCCCCGACACCCGCGCGGCTCTCTACCACGACCTGAACATGCTCTTCTGGACGGCCCGCGCGATCTAGCCCGAGGCCGTGGAACCGGCAGATAAGACCTGGTCAGGAGACGTCCGAGTGTCGGCGCGACGATGGCGGGGGCCCGGGTTACCTTGGGGCGATGGACACTGGATTCGGCTACTTCGCGACGCATGACGCGGTCGCTCCCGACACCCTGGCCCGGCTGGTGGAAGAGCGCGGGCACGCGGCCGTGCTCTTCTCCGAGCACACCCATATCCCAGCCCGCGCCGAGCTGCCGCAACGGCCCGAGAACGGCCCGCTCCCGCGCAAGTACTGGCACACTTACGACACCCTCACGACGTGCATGGTCGCCGGCATGGCCACCACCAAACTTCGCGTCGGCACCGGTGTCTGCCTGGTGGTCCAGCACCATCCGATCACCCTCGCCAAGACGGTGGCCAGCATCGACCGCCTCACCGGCGGCCGCTTCGAGTTCGGCGTCGGCGCCGGCTGGAACGACCCCGAGATCCGCAACCACGGAGTCGACCCCTCCAAGCGGTTCGCCGTGATGAAGGAGCACGTCGAGGCGATGGAGCAGATCTGGACCCACGACGAGGCCGAGTACCACGGTGAGTTCGTGTCGTTCGATCCGATCTGGTCATGGCCCAAGCCGGTCCAGCAGCCGCACCCGCCGGTCCTGGTGGGCGGCACCGGCCCCAAGGTGCTCGACCGGGTCCTGTCGTACGGTGACGTCTGGCTGCCGAACTACGCTCCGGGCGTGCTGGAGCGCGTGCCCGAGCTGTTCCGCCGGGCGGAGGAGCTCGGGAAGTCCGTACGAGTGATGATGATGTCGGTTCCGCCGGACCCGAAGGTGCTTGAGGAGTGCGAGAAGGCCGGGGTCGCGCGGGTCCTGCCGTGGCTGCCCTCGGCCGGGCTCGCCCGCATCGAAGAGGAGATGGACGCCTTTGAGAAGGCGCTGGCCGACCTGCACGGCGAGTGATTTCTTTCCGGTGAGCCGACCGTGCCAGGGGTTTCCCCGTATTCACGCGGTGTGATCGGTAAGTTGATTCCGGCCAGATGTGGCCTGACCGTGGTTCGCCATGGAAGCATCTTCTAGAATATGGTTCTGTCACGTCTTGGGGCCGAACCGCACGGAGGGTGTTATGGCGATCGGGTTGAGCGAGGAGCACGAGGCGCTCCGCGAGTCCGTGAGCGGCTGGGCGGAGCGCAACGTTCCCGCCGAAGTCGTGCGTTCGGCCGTCGGCGCGGAGACCGAGGAGCGGCCCGGCTTCTGGGCCGGCCTCGCCGACCAGGGCCTGCTCGGCCTGCACCTGCCGGAGGAGTACGGCGGCAGCGGCTTCGGCCTGCTGGAGACCGCCGTCGCGGTGGAGGCGCTCGGCGAGCGCATGGCGCCCGGCCCGTACGTCCCGACCGTGCTCGCCTCCGCGGTGATCCTCGCCTCCGACGGCAAGGCCCGCGCCGAGCTCCTGCCCGGCCTCGCCGAGGGCGCGCTGACCGGCGCCGTCGCCTTCACCGGCACGCTGACCGGCACCCGCGACGACGAGGGTGTCCTGACCGTCAGCGGTACGGCCGAGCCCGTGCTCGGCGCCGCCCTCGCCGAGGTGTTCGTGCTCCCGGTGAGCACCGACCGCGGCGAGGAGTGGGTGGTGCTGTCCAGGGAGAGCGTGACGGTCACCCCGCTGAAGAGCCTCGACCTCACCAGGGGCGTGGCCAAGGTGGAGATCGGTTCGGTGGGCGTGCCCGGCGAGCGGGTGCTCGACGGGCTGACGGGCGCCGTGGTGCGCGACCTCGCCGCGATCGTGCTCGGCGCGGAGGCGGCCGGCGTCGCCTCGTGGTGTGTGCGCGCCGCCACCGATTACGCCAAGGTGCGCGTGCAGTTCGGCCGCCCGATCGGCCAGTTCCAGGGCATCAAGCACAAGGCGGCCCGGATGCTGGTCGCGCTGGAGCAGGCCCGTGCCACCGTCTGGGACGCCACCCGAGCCAGTGGCGACGAGCTGGGCTACGCCGCCGCGATCGCCGGGGTGATGGCCCCCGACGCCGCAGTGCAGTGCGCCAAGGACGCGATCCAGACCTTCGGCGGCATCGGCTACACCTTCGAGCACGACGCCCACCTCTACTTCCGCCGCGCGCTGACCCTCCGCGCGCTGCTCGGCTCGTCGGCCGAGTGGGCCGAGTCCGTCGCGTCGCACGCCCTGGCGGGCGTGGCCAGGGAGATGGAGCTCGACCTCCCCGAGGACGCCGAGGCGCTGCGCTCCTCCCTTCGCGAGGAGATCGCCGAGATCGCCGAGCTGGAGGGCAAGGAGCAGAAGCGAGCGCTCGCGGGCAAGGGCTTCGTGATGCCCCACCTGCCGAGGCCGTGGGGCCGTGGGGCCTCCCCGCTTGAGCAGGTGCTCATCTACCAGGAGCTGAAGGCCGCGCGCGTACGGCTGCCACAGATGATCATCGGTGCCTGGGTCGTGCCGTCCATCGCGGCGTACGGCACCACCGAGCAGCAGGAGCGCTTCCTGCCCGCCACCCTGGCCGGAGAGATGATCTGGTGTCAGCTCTTCAGCGAGCCGGGCGCCGGCTCCGACCTCGCCTCGCTGCAGATGAAGGCCGAGCAGGTCGAGGGCGGCTGGAAGCTCAACGGGCAGAAGATCTGGACCTCCGTGGCGCACGTCGCCGAGTGGGGCATCTGCATCGCCCGCACGGACACCTCCAAGCCCAAGCACGACGGCATCACCTACTTCGTCGTGGACATGAAGGCCCCCGGGGTCACCGTGCGGCCCCTCACCGAGATGACCGGTGAGAACCTTTTCAACGAGGTCTTCTTCGACGACGTCTTCGTCCCGGACGACCTGGTCGTGGGCGAGATCAACGAGGGCTGGCGGGTCGCGCGCAACACCCTCTCCAACGAGCGCGTGTCCCTGTCGTCCGGGTCCGGCGGCACGGGCTCCTCGGTCACCGACCTGCTCGGCCTGGCGTCCCGCCTCGGCCGCGAGCTGACGGCGGCCGAGCGGCAGGAACTGGCCCGCGTGGTCTGCGAGGGCCACTCGATCAACGCCCTGAGCATGCGGGTCACGCTGAAGCAGCTCGCCGGGTCAGAGCCCGGCGCGGACGCCTCGGTGCGCAAGCTCCTGTCGACCTCGCACGCCCAGCACGTGTCCGAGTGCGCGGTGAGCCTGCTCGGCGCGTCCGCCACGGTGGCCGCCGACATGAAGCTGGGCGACGCCGGCTACTGGAACCGCGCGGTCCTCGCCACCCGGGCGATGACCATCTACGGCGGCACGACCGAGGTCCAGCTCAACATCATCGCCGAGCGCATGCTCGGCCTCCCCCGCGACCCGGAACCCGGCAAATAGCTCCGCCAAGATCCTTGGCGTCGCTCCTGAGGAGTGATTTCCCAGGGCCTGACGGGGGCTTGCCGTCAGGCCCTGCCTTCCGCGGCCGTTCAGGAAACGCCTGGCCTCGGGTGGTCCGGTAGATTCTGGGGGTCATGGTGCCTGCCTAGCTGGGAAATTGCGAGGCCATGCGCGATCACCGGTTGGTGCGGCTGGTGCCTGCGCTTGTGGGGCTGGTCGTGGGGGTGCTGGCCCTCGGGCCCGCGCTCGGGCGTGGGTTCGTGCTGCGGTACGACATGGTCTTCGTGCCCGACCCTCCGGTGGCGTGGCCGTCGGGGGGCTTCCCCCGCGCGGTGCCGAGCGACCTCGTGGTCGCGCTGCTCTCGCACCTGGTGCCCGCCCTGGCCGTGCAGAAGCTGATCCTGCTCGGGATCTTCGTGCTCGCCGCGTCGGGGGCGGCGGCTCTGGTGCCGGGGGACCGGCTGGTGCCCCGGCTGGCGGCGGCGATGTTCTACGCGTGGAACGCCTACCTCGCGCAGCGGTTGCTGCTGGGCCAGTGGGCGCTGCTGCTCGGGTTCGCCGGCCTGCCGTGGGCGGTCAGGGCCGCGGCCAGGGGCGGGCCGTGGCGGCTCGCCCTGGCGCTGGTCCCGGCCGCGGTCGGCGGCTTCCAGGCCATGCTCGTGTCGGCGCTCGCCGTACTCCCCGTGGCCGCCACTCGCCCCTCCTCCCGTACTCCCGGGTCCCTGGAAGGGGTGGCCCGGACTCGCGGATCCCCGGAAGCGGTGGCTCGGACTCCCCGGTCCCTGGAAGGGGCGGCTCCTCAGGGGGCCGGTCGCTTTCGCGGGACGCTGGAGGCTCTGGCGGTACTGGCGGTGTTCAGCCTGCCGTGGGCGGTTCCCGCGCTGCTCAGCCAGGCCGTGACCGACCCCGCGGGGGTGGACGCCTTCGCGGCCAGGGCGGACGGGCCGTTCGGCACGCTGGGCAGCCTGCTCAGCCTCGGCGGCATCTGGAACGCCCAGGCGGACGTCCCCGGCCAGGCCGCCTGGGTGCTCGCCACCGCGCGCCTGCTCGTCGCGGTGGTGGCCGTTGCCACCTTCGTCCGGCTTCCCCGCACCGAGGTGCCCTACTGGAGGGGGCTGCTGATCGCGGCGTCCGCCGGGCTGGTGATCGCGCTCGCCGGAGCGTACGCACCGGGGGTCCTGAAGGGGATGATCGGGCTGTGGCCGGGGTTCGGGCCGCTGCGTGACGGGCAGCTCTACGTCGCCCCGCTGGTGCTGGTGCAGGCCGTCGGGTTCGGGGTGGCGGTGGGCCGGCTCTCCCGTCCGGACGCGCGTGGGCACAGGACGGCGGTGCTGGTACCGGCCGTCGTCGGCGTGCTGCTGCCGGTGCTCGTCCTGCCCGCCTTCGCCTGGGGGGCTTCGGGGCGGCTGGCGGCGGTGGAGTACCCGGACGACTGGCGGCGCGTGCAGGCCATCGTCAACGGCGACCCCCGGCCCGGGGCGCTGATCTCGCTGCCGTGGGGCGCCCACAGGGCCTTCGCCTGGAACGGCGGCCGGGTGATCCTCGACCCGGCCACCAAGTCGTTCGCCCGTCGGGTCGTCTGGGACGACGCGCTCGTCGTCGGTCTCGCCCGCGGGCGGTCGCTCCGTGTCGCCGGGGAGGACCGGCTGGCCAGGCGCGTCGGGGCGGCGATCGCTGCGCGCGGCGGCCCGCTGACCTCCGTGCTCAGGGCGGCCGGTATACGGTACGTGCTCATCGTGGGACAGAACGAGAACGCGTTCCGTTCACGGCTGCCCGGTGCCACCCCCGCCTACGTGGGCCGTCAGGTGCTCCTGCTCCGACTGTGACCTAGTGAACGGCCGATCGAGAGTGCATACTGGACGGTAAGTCCATTTATTACGTTTTGACCAAGCTGCTGGCTTAGGACCTGTATCACGTTCTACTCTCGGTAGGCCCACAGCGTCCGCCCTTTGGAGGGAGAAGCCCAATGGTGCGAGTGCTCGCCGCTCTCGTCGTTGGGGTGGTTCTGGCGATCGGCGCCTCCGTAGGCGTCCTCAACGTTGTCGCCGCCAGCCCTCAGCCACCCAACAAGCCGTTGTACAACTACGGCAACAGATGATCTTCCACGGGCGGGTCTCACACCACGATCGGTGAGCCCGTCCGGTTCCACTTCAAACGAGCACGAGGCGTGGCTTCGCCATGCCGGAAAACATCCCGGAAAACCCGCGCCGGTGCTCGAAACCAGGCCCGAGCACGCGCGTAGCAGCCAGGGGGGGCTCGAGACACAGAAGGAGTGGTCGTGGTCGCACAGCAGGCGGGCCGGGCGCCCCACGATCCCGACGACGTGCCCGTACCTCCGACCGGGCCCATCGGCCCGCCCCGCCTCACGGTGGAGACGGCGCACGATCCGGACCGGCCTCTCCAGGACGTCAGGGTCGCGGTGCTGAACTTCCGGGAGCCGCTGCAGTCGGTCGCCGGCGGGGCCGAGGAGTACGCCTGGCAGGTCGGCCGGTACCTGGTCGGCCAGGGCGCATCGGTGCACTTCCTGACGAGCCGTGAGCCGGGACAGCCCGGCGGTGAGCGCCGTGACGGCATCGAGCTGCGGCGCATGGGCAACCGCTACCTGGTCTACCTGCTGGTCCCGCTGTGGATCCTGCTGCGCCGCCGCCGCTTCGACGTGGTCGTCGACTGCATGAACGGCATCCCGTTCTTCGCGCCGGTGGTGGCCGGCAGGCGTACGACCGTCGTCTCCCTGGTCCACCACGTGCACGACCGGCAGTTCTACGCGTTCTTCCCCCGCTGGCTCGCACGCGTCGGATGCTTCGTCGAGGGGCCGGTCGCGCGGCTGCTCTACCGCCGCTGCACCACCGTTACCGTGTCGGAGTCCTCTTGTACGGAGCTGCGCGAGCGGCTCGGCTGGCTCGCGCCCATCGAGGTCATCCCCAACGGCAGCCCCGCCGCGCGCCCGGTGGCCACCGGCGTCGGCGGCGAGGAGGTCACCGGAGACCCGGTCATCGCCTACCTCGGACGGCTGGTCGGCCACAAGCGGGTCGAACGCGTCGTGGAGCTGGTGGCCGAGCTGGGGGAGACCTGGCCCGGCCTGCACGTCCACGTGATCGGCCGTGGCCCCGAGTACGGCCCGCTCGGCCGCGGGGCCGCCGCGCTCGGGGTGACCGGCAGGGTCAGCCTGCACGGTTTCCTGTCCGAGCCGGAGAAGAACGCGGTGCTCGGCGCAGCGCGGCTCAACGTCACGGCGTCGGAGTTCGAGGGGTGGGGGCTCACGGTCATCGAGGCCGCCGCTCTCGGCGTGCCCACCGTCGCCTACGACGTGGCGGGCCTGCGCGACTCCGTGCGGCACGGCGTCACCGGCTGGCTCGTCCAGGACGGCGAGTCGCTGGCCGACGTGGTCGACCGGGCGCTGAAAGAGCTGGAGGACCCGGCGAGGCGCGCGGAGATCCAGCAGGCGTGCCGCGGCTGGGCGGCGGAGTTCTCGTGGGGAAGGACGGGCGCTAGGATGACCGGACTCATCACGGCCGAACTTGAGCGAAAGGGACACCCCCGGTCCCTAGGTCTCCGTCTTGCCACAGGTGAGAGCCATATTCCCTGAACCCCCGCCAAGGGTGCGTTTTGACCGCTGATGCCTGGTTCCGCCGTCTGACGGTCGGCCGTGCCGGGCCCGATGCCCCGGGAACCCGGCTGCGCGGACGGCTGCGCCTGCTGGCGAGTTGCCTGCTCCTCGGGGCGATCGCCTTCAACACCTCGCCCGGCGAGGTCATCGCCGAGACCAAGCTCGACATGGCGGTCAACCCGATCGGCTTCCTGGAACGTGCCGCCCACCTGTGGGACGACGCCTTCTTCGGTCACCTGCAGAACCAGGCGTACGGCTACCTGTTCCCGATGGGGCCCTTCTACGCACTGTTCCGCTGGCTCGACATGCCTCCGTGGAACATCCAGCGGCTGTGGATGACGCTGGTGCTGTGCGCGGCGTTCCTCGGGACCGAGCGGGTCGCGCGTGCGCTGCGTATCGGCACGCCCAACACCAGGATCCTGGCCGGGCTCGCCTACGCGCTCGCGCCGCACGCGCTGGCACTCATCGGTGTCAACTCCTCGGAGTTCCAGCCCAGCGCGGTGCTGCCGTGGATCCTGCTGCCGCTCGTGCGCGGCACCGGCCAGAGCATCAGCCCTCGCCGCGCCGCCGCGCTCTCGGCCGTCGCGTTCCTGTTCGCCGGGGGCATCAACGCCGCCGCCGAGCTGGCCGTGCTCGTCGTGCCGTTCCTGTACCTGCTCACCCGCCGGAGCGGCCCGCGCAAGCGGCGGCTGCTGGCCTGGTGGCTCGCGTGCGTCGCGGCCGTGTCGATGTGGTGGCTCGTCCCGCTGGTGCTGCTCGGCCGCTACATCTTCTCCTTCCTGCCCTTCATCGAGACCGCCGCCGCGACCACGGGCGTGACATCCCTGCTGAACACCCTGCGCGGCACGTCGAGCTGGATCTCCTTCCTGCCCGTGGACGGCAAGCCGTGGCTGCCCGCCGCCTACGACCAGGCGACCCAGCCGTGGCTGGTCGTCGTCACCGCCGCCGTCGCCGCCCTGGGAATCGCGGGGCTGGTCCGCAGGTCCACGCCCGAGCGCACGTTCCTGGTGCTGTGCGTGCTCGCCGGGGTGGTGATCGTCACCGCCGGGCACGCCGACGCGCTCACGTTCCCGTGGGCCGCGCAGTTCAGAGCCCTGCTCGACGGCCCGCTCGCCCCGTTCCGCAACCTGCACAAGTTCGACGCGCTGCTGCGGCTGCCGCTCGCCCTCGGCCTCGCCGCCCTGCCGGCGTGGCGCCCGGAGGCTACGCGGCTGGCGGCCGTCAGCGCGGGGCTGGCCGGGCTCGCCGTGCTGCCCGTCGCCACCTCGGGGATCACTCCCGCCGGGGCCTTCACCGACCTGCCCTCCTACTGGCGGGACGCCGCCACCTGGCTGAACGGCAACACCGGCCAGGGCATGGTGCTCGCGGTCCCCGGCTCCAAGCGCGGCGAGTACCTGTGGGGCCGCCCGCTCGACGAGCCGATGCAGTCGCTGCTGACCGTGCGCTGGGCCACGCACTCGAACGTGCCGTGGGGCTCGGCCGGGCTGGCACGCCTCCTCCAGGCCGTCGACGAGCGCTTCTCCAACGGCGAGGGCTCCGAAGGCCTCACGCTGACCCTGCGCCGCATCGGGGTGAAGTACCTGCTCGTCCGCAACGACCTGGCCCGCGACACCATCGGCTCGGCGTGGCCGGCCCGCGTCCACCAGACCATCGAGGACTCCGCGGGGCTGGTACGGGTCGCCCAGTTCGGCCCCCTGGTCGGCCAGATCTCCAGCCCCACCGCCTCGAACTGGTTCGACCAGGCCTACCCGGCCCTTGAGGTCTACGCGGTGCCCGATCCCGCGCCGGTCGCGGGCACCGTGCCCGCCGGCTCCACGCTGCGGATGGCGGGCGCTCCCGAGGGCGTGCTCGACATGGCGGAGCAGGGGGTGCTGAAGGACGACGCCCCGGTCCTTGTGGGAGACGAGCCCGGGGCCGCGTCGGTGCCCGCCAGGAAGACCGTGGTCACCGACACCCTGCGCAGGCGGCAGATGGTCTTCGGCGACGTCAGGCGGAGCTCCGGGCCGACGCTGACCGAGGGCGGGAAGCTCGACGCCACCACCGACCTGCTGGACCCCGCCTGGGCCTCCGCCACCTCGTCCGCGCGCTTCCTCGGGATCGACGACATCCGGGCGTCGTCCTCGGACGCCGACATCACCGCCGCGGCGGGGGAACGAGATCCGGGCCGCCTGCCGTTCGCCGCCTTCGACGGGGACGCGCGCACCGGATGGCGGTCGGACGGGTGGAACGGCGCGCTCGGCGAGTGGCTGGAGGCGCGGTTCGTCGAGCCGGTGCCGATGAAGGAGATCACGATCGCGTTCGACCAGGGCGCGATCGGACCGCCCGTCGCCGAGGTCGAGCTCTCGACCGCGGCGGGCGCGCGGCGCGTGCCCGTACGGGAGACCACCGATCCGCAGCTGTTCGCGCCTCCGCCGGGACCGACGACCTGGCTGCGCATCCGGGTCACCAAGCTGGCCTACCAGCCGAAGAGCTCCTTCGGCAGCCGGGTGGGCATCACCGAGGTCGCCATCCCCGGGGTGCGGCCGGCGCGGGCCATCGCCGCTCCGGGGCTGCCGGGGGGCGGCGACGCGGGGACCGTGATGCTGACCTCGCAGGACAAGGCCCCGGCCTGCATGCGCGGCTCGTCCGCCTGGACCTGCTCGAACCGGCTGGAGATCCTGGGCGAGGACGGCTACGGCTTCCAGCGGCTGTTCGCGGTGGACTCCAACCAGACGCGCACGCTGAGCGGTACGGCCGTGCTCACCGACCCGAGGTCGGCCGACCTGCTCACCACGCTGCCGAACGCCTACCCGCACGTGACCGCGTCCTCGACGATCACCGACTACCCGGCCGCGCTCGGGCGCTCGGCCATGGACGGCGACGAGAAGACGCTCTGGTACGCCCAGCCGTTCGACCGGCACCCCACGCTGTCGATCGACCTCGGCAGGGTCCATAGGTTCTCCCAGATCAAGGTGCTGTTCCCCGACTCCTTCCTCGGCAAGCCGCCGGTGAAGATCACCATCCGCACGGGGGCGCGCAGCGTCCAGGCGTGGATCGGCGGCGACGGGCGGGTGGCGTTCCCGGCGCTCACCACCCGGCGGCTCAGCATCGAGTTCACCGCGCCCGCCTCGCGGTCCATCGAGGTCACCGAGGTCTCCATCCCCGGAGTCAAGCCCCTCGGCCAGCTCGGCGGGTTCCCGCTCCGGCTGCCCTGCGGCTACGGCCCCACCCTTGAGGTCGACGGCAACACCGTGCCGACCCGCATCGTCGGCGGGACGCTCAACGACGTGCTGAACGGCCGTCCCCTCACCTACGCCGGGTGCACGCCGGTGCGGCTCATCCCGGGGATGACCTGGGTCGGCGCCCCGTTCAGCGACGCGTTCAGGGTCAGGTCGGCGGTCCTGCGCGGGGAGGCGGCCGCCGACGACGGCACCACCAGGATCCGGCCCGCCCGCGTCGAGAGCTGGGGGCCCGAGGAGCGGCGGCTGGCCGTCTCCACGAGCGAGCGCTCCTACCTGACCGTCGGCGAGAACTACAACCCCGGCTGGCACGCCTACCTGAAGGGCGCGCCGCTCACGCCCGTACGGCTCGACGGCTGGCGGCAGGCGTGGATCCTGCCTCCGGGCGCCGGGACGGTGGTGCTCCGGTACGAGCCGGACGCGCCGTACCGGGTGGCGCTGCTCGCCGGGTTCGGCCTGGTGCTGGTCGCCGCCGCGCTGGCGCTGACACGCGCGAGGCCGGGGCGCCGCCCGCCCAGGACGGGCGCGGGCCGGGTCGGGGCCCGCTGGGTCTGGCCCGCCGCGCCGCTGGCCGGCCTGTGGATCGGCGGGTACGCGGGCGCGGCGGTGCTGTCGGCGCTGGCGCTCGTGGGACTGTGGCTTCCCCGCGTGCTCGCCGCCCAGCACGCCGGCGGCGGCCGGGCGCGGCGCGCCGCCCGGATCGTGCTGTCGCCCTGGGTGCCCGCGTGGGCGCTGGTCCTGGCCGGGCTGAGCGCCGCGGTGGGCGCCGCGTACCAGGTCACGCTCCTGACCGGCCTGGTGCCCCAGCTCTGCTGCCTCGTGGTGGTCGCCCGGCTGCTGGCCGCCGTACCGTCCCTTGAGCCCTCCCCGCCCCCGGCGCCCGCACCGAGGCACCGCGAAGGCACGCTGACGGAGGTGGGCGGGTGACCCGCGAGCAAGCGCTCAGGACCATCCCGTACGTCGTGTTGGCGTTCCTGGTGACGATGGCGGTGCTGCTGCGCTACTACGTCTACGGCAACAGCCTGATGCTGCCCCTCGAACAGCGCCGGATCACCCACCTCACCGCCCCGGCGGCCACCTACCTCGACACCGCGACCTTCCAGGTCCGTACGGGCGTGCCGGTGACCGACACGGTGTCGCTCTACGGCGATCCGGTGGCGGGGGACGCGCACACCGCGGTGTGGGTGGAGTTCTCGTCCCTGGAGACGCGATACGGCCAGCGGATCGACTACCACGAGCGCCGCACGGCCTTCGACCGGCACACCGGGCTGTCGGTCGACTGCTGCGAAGCGTACATCGACACCGACACGGCCGTGCGGCAGACGGGGCTGGCGTTCCGGTTGCCGTACGGGGCCGAGCCACGCGGGTACCCGATCTTCGACACGGTGCTCAAGCGCCAGGTCACGCTGCGGTACGAGGGCGAGGAGGACGTCGAGGGCCTGCCCACCTACCGCTACTCCTACACCGTCGGCCCGGCCAAGGTGGAGGACCTGCCCGACCAGGTGCCGGGCAAGGTGCTCGGGCTGCCCGCGTGGAAGCTCGTCAGCGTGGCGAGGTACGTGCGGATCACCAGGACGATGTGGGTCGAGCCCGAGAGCGGCCTGCCGGTCCGCGTGCGGGAGCAACGGGTGGACACCCTGCGCACCCCCGACCAGGTGGACCGCCTGGTGAGCTTCCAGGCCGACCTCGCCACCGAGCCGGGGGACGTGGACGCCCAGGTGGGCGAGGCCGCGGGGTACCGGCGATGGGCGATCATGATCCGCGACGTGTTCCCGGTCGTCTGCCTCGCGCTCGCGCTCGCGGTGATCCCGGTCGCGCTCGCCGTGCGCCTCCGCCGCCGGAAGCCGGACGGGTCAGCGGCGGCGCAGGACGAGCAGCAGGTTCCAGGTCACGATCTCGCGGACGCCGGGTAGCCGCACCACGCCGGTGGCCCACTCGGGGTGGTACCGAGGTCGCGCGTCCAGCACCTCCGCGTCCGTACGCGACCGGGCCCAGCGCAGGGCGCCGGCCACCGACACCGGGTACAGGCTCTCGCCGTACAGGTTCTTGGGGCGGTGGCCCTGGCGGCCGGTGTAGCGGCGCGCGGCGCGGTGGCCGCCGAGGTAGTGCCAGGGGGAGGTCTCGTGGCCGCCCCAGGGCGAGAGCCAGTTGGTGAACGACAGGTAGACGACCCCGCCCGGCCGGGTGACCCGTACCATCTCGCCGGCCATGCGCCAGGGGTCGGGGACGTGCTCCAGCACGTTGGAGGAGAAGCAGACGTCCACCGAGGCGTCGCGCAGCGGGATGTCCAGCGCGCTCCCGAGCACCGCGCCCTCGGGGACGGCGCCATCCCTGGCCATCATCTCCCCGGCGTCGCAGTCGACGCACAGCGTCCTCGCGCCGTGGGCCCGCAGTACCTCGGTGAAGTACCCAGGCCCGCCGCCCACGTCGGCCACGAGCGCGCCCGGCAGGGCGGTGTAGGTCGCGAGCTGGGCCGCGGTGTCCCGGGCGAGCATGCCGTAGAAGAGGTCCGGGTCCGTCTGCTCCTTGCGGAAGGCCGACAGCAGCCGGACCGACCGGCCCAGCGTGGCGCGGAAGGGCGCGTTCGAGGTCTCCACGTCTGCTTCCATTCACAGGACTGTTCGGGTGCCCGGGAGCATAACACCGCGTTGCGCCTGGTTTACGGGGCTCGTAGGGTGTTCGTTACTCGGGGGTAGCAACCGGCGCGTGATCGGAGGGGACCGTTGCCGCAGACCGCGGAGGTCGAGCAGCCGGAGCGGCCGGCCGTACGCATCGCCTACCCGCCGTGGATGGCGCGCCTCGCGAACCCCGTGCTGCTGCTCGGCACGCTGCTGGTGGTCGCGTCGATGGGGCTGCGCGTGCCCATCCTGCGCAGCGCGTACTTCATCGAGGACGACCTGCTGTTCGTCGGCGACGCCTACGAGCACGACCTGACGTTCGACTTCCTGTTCCGCGTCCACAAGGGCCATCTGATGCCCGGCGCGCTCGGGCTGACGTGGGTGGAGTCCCGGCTCGCCGCCTACGACTGGCTGCTGGTCGCCTCGGTGACCTTCGTCCTCCAGGCGCTGGTCGCGGTGCTGATGTTCCGCCTGCTGTGGTCGCTGTTCGGCCCCCGCATGGGCATCCTGCTGCCGCTCGCGGTGTACCTGTTCTGCCCGCTCACCATCCCGGCCTTCAGCTGGTGGTCGGCGGCGCTCAACGCCGTCCCGCTGCAGCTCGCGATCGTGCTCGCGCTGTCGGCGCAACTCCGCCACGCGCGCGGCGAGGGCACGAGGCACGCGTGGAAGGCCCTGCTCTGGGTGGTCTTCGGCATGGCGTTCAGCACCAAGGGCGTCTTCGTGTCGCTGCTGCTGTTCGCCCTGACCACCGCGTACCTGCGGGTGGACAGGGCCGGGTGGCTCACCTCCGCGGCGCGGGAGCTCCGCGAGCACTGGCGGCTCTGGGGGGTGCACGTCCTGCTCATGGGCGGCTACACGGCCCTCTACCTGTCGCGTCAGTACACCGCGCCGGGGGAGGGCGCGGCGATCCCCAAGCCGGGCGTCGCCGCCGACCTGCTCGGGACGCTGCTCGGCCGCACCCTGCCCACCGGCGTGGTCGGCGGCCCGCTGTCGTGGGGTCCCGTGCCGTCCACGGGCGGCATGGCCGACCCCTCCACGCTCCTCGTCGCCGCAGCCTGGGCCGCGCTCGCCGTCCTGGTGGGCGCCACCCTGCTCTACCGTCGCCGGGCGGCGCGCGCGTGGCTCATCGTCGCGGTGTACCTCGTCGCCGTCGACGCCGTGCCCACGGTGATCGCCCGGGGCACCGCGCTCGGGCTGGTCGGGGCCGAGACCCGCTACGTCGCCGACGCCGTCGTGGTGTTCGCCGTCTGCCTCGGCGTCGCCCTGCTGCCGCTGCGTGACGAGCCCGCCCCCTACCGCAGGCCCGTCCCGGCCGGCACCGTCGTCCCTCTGGTGACCGGGCTGGCCGCCGGGGCGTACCTGACCATGTCGGTGGTCTCCATCGAGAACTTCCGGCAGACCCTCTCCGGAGACCAGGTACGGACCTACCTCGGCAACGTGCGCACGGCCCTGGCCAAGGCCCCGGCCGACACGGTGATCTTCTCGCGGCCGGTGCCCGACTCCATCGTGCTGCCCTGGAACGGCAGCCGCCGCCTCAGCCACCACCTGCTCGCCCCGCTGGCCGCTCCGGCGCTCCGTGCCCGGATGCACGTGCCCGAGCCGTCCGACCACGCCATGGTGTTCGACGACAGCGGCAAGCTGGTCCCGGTGAGCGTCACCCCCGACTTCGCCCAGGTCCCGCCCCCGAAGAAGAAGTGCCTGCCCACGCTGGACGGCTCGGTCTACTACCCCGAAGCGGTCAGCTGGGGCGGGCCGGACGGGGTGGCGGGCCTCGTCTACTCGGCCAAGCGGCCGACCTCGGTCTCCATCGAGGTCAGCGGCCAGAGCCAGCAGCTCAACCTGGCGGTCACCTCGGGCCGGCTGCTGCACTTCCCGATCCTGACGTCGGGCAAGGGCCTGCTCCTGCGGATCGACGACCCCTCCGCGGGGGTCTGCCTCAAGGGGTTCGCGCTTGGGACGGCGGCTCCGGTGAACGGGCGCTGAGAGCGGAGGGCCGCAGGAAGCGGACCAGCCCGCGCGCCGGCTCCTCGACGTACTTGTAGGTCAGCGCCGCGAGCGCGATCGTCAGCGCGCCGACCACGAGGAGGTTGCTCACGAAGTTCCCAGAGAACGGCTGCTGCTCGCTGAGATCGTACCACATGTAGAGCGCGATGAACTGCCACAGGAAGATCCCGTAGGAGATGCGCCCGAAGTAACGCATCACCGGGTTGCCGAGCAGCCGGGCCACGGGGGTGCCGCCGCGCGACAGCGTGGCGCACGGGGCCACCAGGCACAGGGCGATCGTGCTGTAGAGGGCCAGCTCGAACACGCCGCTCCAGACCCCGTCGACGCCCGAGAACCGGGGACCGGTCACCGGGGATGCCGCGACCGCGTAGGCGAGGCCGGCCACCGCCCACAGCGTGCCCGGCGAGGCGTTCACGGCGCGGACCAGGCGCCCGGCCGGGCCGTCCTGGTCGCGGCGCGCCCACACCGACACCACGGCCAGTGCCATGCCGGGCGCGAAGAACGTCAGCGCGCGCGGGAGCCAGGTGTTCATGTACGGCCGGTAGTCGGGGTAGTAGCTCAGGATCGTCCACAGGTAGGAGACCGCGGCGAGCGCGGCGAGGCCCAGCAGCAGGCGCCTCGCCCGCCGCCCGGCGTCCCCGCCGCCCCGGCGCGCGAACCAGGCGAGCCCCGCGGCCAGCAGCGGAAGCACCAGGTAGAACGCCACCTCCACGCACAGGCTCCACATCTGGGCGAGCCCCTTCGGGCCGAGGCCGAACCACCAGGGGTGGGTCTCGTAGTTCTGCGCGAGGAGCACCATCTGCAGCCACGTCTTGACGTCGCCGAGGTGGTCGCGCGACCACAGCAGCATGGCGATGACCACGACCAGCCAGTAGGCGGGCAGGATGCGCAGCGCCCGCTTGACCAGGTAGGTCCCGGTGCTGGGATGCCCGGTCCCGTCCACGACGGCTCTGGCGTACGGGCGGTACAGGAGCAGTCCGGAGAGCGTGAAGAAGATCGGCACGGCCACGTCGCCGCGTGAGAGCAGGGCGGCGAAGAAGTTGTTCTGCAGGGCGGTGGCCGACTCGAAGGCGACGTGGAAGATCAGGACCGCGAAGGCGGCGACGGCCCGCATCCCGTCGAGCGCGTCGAGATGCCCGGACGGCGACGGCGGCCCATCGGGCTTGTGTCCCGCTTCGCCCGCTTCCGGTCGCGTCCCGGGTTCCGGCTCACGGGTCGCGGCGACGGTGGCCGTCGAGGGATCGGTGCCCGACGCGTCCCGGGAGCCCAACCTAGAACCTGTTTCTGTCACTTTTCCGCATCCCTCGTGACGTGGGGTCACTCGCCCAACTAACATATCCCGAAATAGAACTTTGTTTTAGGACATATCGTCGCGAGTACCCCCGCGCGTACCGTCACCAGTTGTCGAGAGCAAGAACATTCCCGCCGCCCGGGTGCAAGCCCGGTCCGGCGGGCACCCCCAGGAGGAGCGATGGGCCGCGTCGTCGGAATTGTTCTGTTAGGAGTAGGCACGTTCCTGATCGCGCTGGCACCGCTCGTGAGGTTCCAGGTCGCGAGTCAGCTCATCGCCGCGCCGGCCGATCAGTACGGCATCACCAAGCTGACCGCCGACAACGCCCAGTACTTCAGTGCCGGTGACCTGAAGGTGCTCACCGGAACCCTCGACATCACCGTCACCACCCGGGGGGACGTCACGGACTCCACGGACGACAAGGTCGTCTGGGACCAGTTCACCTCGGTCAGCGACGTGACCAACAACAGGCCCGGCATCTCGATGACGGAGTTCCGCAGCGCCTTCAACAAGTACACGGGTGCGGCGGTCAACTGCTGCGGGGCGAGCATCGACAAGCAGCCGGTGAAGCTGGACGGGCAAATCTTCCTGTTCCCGTTCGGCGCGGAGAAGAAGACCTACAAGGTGTTCAACTCCAGCACCGGCGCGGCGTACGACGCCACGTTCGACGGCGAGGACACCGTCAACGGGCTGCGGGTCTACAGGTACGTCCAGCAGGTGCCCGCCACCAAGATCCAGACGCTGACCGCGCCGGCCTCCGTGATGGGCATCGACGAGGCCGGTGACGTGCAGCTCGGGCGCTGGTACGACGGCACGGTCACGTTCTGGGTGGAGCCGACGAGCGGCGTGCCGGTCAGGCAGGAGCAGCGGCGTCACGAGGTGCTCAAGACCGAGGACGGCGTCGAGCGCAAGCCGGCGCTGATCGCCACCGCGAAGTACACCCCGCAGACCACCGACGACCTGGTGAAGAAGGCGATCGAGTCCAGGGACCAGATCGGCCTGATCAAGACCACGGTCCCGGTCGTCCTGCTCGTCGCCGGGCTGCTGGTGATCGTCGCCGGGGCGTTCCTCGTCGTCCGGAGCCGTCCGGCGGCGTCGCGGCGCGGGAGCGCCGGGGATTCGTGACCGCCGGGCAAACGGGAGTGCGGCCGTCGGACACCGTTCCGGCGGCCGTCGGCATGGGCGCGCGGATCCGGGGTTTCGCCCGCGCGTGCCGGCCCCGCCAGTGGCTGAAGAACGTCCTGGTCTTCGCCGCCCCGGCCGCCGCCGGGGTGCTGACCACCCCGTCGGGCCTGCTCGACGCCCTGGTGGCGTTCGTGGCGTTCTGCCTGGCCGCCAGCGGGGCGTACCTGCTCAACGACGCGGCCGACGCCGAGGCCGACCGGCGCCACCCGCGTAAACGCCTTCGCCCCATCGCGGCCGGCATCGTGCCGGTGCGGGCGGCGCGGGTGGCCGGGGCCCTGTTCATCGTGGCGGCGCCCGCTTTCGCGTTCCTCGCCGGCGGCTGGCGGCTGCCGGCGGTCGTGGCGGGCTACCTCGTCCTGACCCTCTCCTACACCTACTGGCTCAAGCACGAGGTGGTCGTCGACCTCGTCGCCGTCGCCGGGTGCCACGTGATCAGGGCCTTCGCCGGCGCGGTCGCGGTGGGCGTGCCCGTGACGAGCTGGTTCCTGGTGGTGATCTCGCTCGGCTCGCTCCAGGTGGTGGTGGGCAAGCGGGAGGCCGAAATGCGCAACCAGGGCACGAACGGCACCCGCGCGACCCTGGTCACCTACACCACGACCTACCTCGCGCACGTACGCTCCATGGCCTCGGGCGCGATGATCGTCACGTACTGCCTGTGGGCGCTGCAGATCCACGCGGACACCCTCTATGGTGTGAGCATCGTCCCGTTCGTCCTCATCGTGCTGCGGCACAACCTGCTGGTCGACCGGGGGATCGGGGAGGAGCCGGAGGAGCTCGCGCTGCGCGACCGGCCGCTTCAGCTCTTCACCGCCCTGCTCGTCATCCTGCTCGTCGTCGGAATCTACGTGCGATGACCTCCCACACGCCGCCGGATCCCGGTGAGATGACCTTCGCCCTCAGGACTCGTTCGCGATGACCTTCCTGTCCGGCTGGGGGCGCACCGCTCCCACGCCCGCCACGCTCGTCACGCCGCGAACGCCGTCCGAACTGGCCGCTCTGGTCAGCGGGGCGCCGCCGCGCGGGCTCATCGCGCGCGGGCTCGGCCGGGCGTACGGCGACGCCGCCCAGAACGCCGGTGGTGTGGTGGTGGACGTCGCGGGGATGGAAACGCGCTGGTCGCTGGATCCGGCCACGGGCGTGGTGACCGCGACCGCCGGGGTGAGCCTGCACGACCTGATGCGCGCGCTCGTCCCGCGAGGGTGGTTCGTCCCGGTCACGCCGGGGACCCGCCACATCACCCTGGGCGGAGCCGTCGCGGCCGACGTGCACGGCAAGAACCACCACGTGGACTCCTCCTTCGGCGCGCACCTCCGGTCGATGACGCTCATCACGGCCGACGGGACGACCCGCACGCTGGAACCAGGAGACGAGCTGTTCTGGGCCACCGTGGGCGGCATGGGCCTGACCGGGCTGATCACCGAGGTGAGCTTCGCCTGCGTCCCCGTCGAGACCTCCCGCATGCGCGTGGACGTCGAGCGCACCCGCGACCTCGACCACACGCTGGAGGTCATGACGGCCACCGACGACCGCTACCGCTACACCGTCGCGTGGATCGACCTGCTCGCCCGGGGGTCCCGGATGGGCCGCAGCGTGCTGACACGGGGAGACCACGCACGCCGTGACGAGATCCCGGCGGATGCCGCCCCCCTGGCCTTCGCCCCCTCCTCACGGCTGCCCGCCCCGCCGTGGGCGCCGAACGGCCTGCTCAACCGGCTGACCGTGCGCGCGTTCAACGAGGCCTGGTACGCCAAGTCGCGCGAGCGGCAGGTCATCCAGGACATCGCCCCCTTCTTCCACCCGCTGGACTTCGTGGACGGGTGGAACCGCGTCTACGGCTCGCGGGGGTTCGTTCAGTACCAGTTCGTCGTGCCCTTCGGTGCCGAGGGGACGCTCCGGCGCGTCGTGTCGCGTCTGTCGTCGGAGGGAGTGGTGTCCTTCCTGACCGTGCTGAAGCGATTCGGGGCGGGGACGCCGGGCATGCTGTCCTTCCCCATGCCGGGTTGGACGCTCGCGCTGGACATCCCGGCCGGCCAGGCGGGCCTCGCGGGGCTGCTGCGGGAGTTCGACGAGTGGGTCGCCGGCGCCGGCGGGCGCCTCTACCTCGCCAAGGACGCGCGGATGCGGGCCGAGCTGCTGCCCCTCATGTACCCGCGCCTGCCGGAATGGCGCAAGATACGCGAGAGCGTCGACCCGGAGGGGGTCTTCCGCTCCGACCTGGCAAGGAGACTCTCGCTGTGAACCGAGCGAAGTACGGACCCGGCGACGAGACTCGCCCTGTGAACCGAGCGAAGTACGGACCTGACGAGGAGACCGGCCTGTGAAGAACGCCCTGGGATCGGTGGACTCGGTGCTGCTGCTCGGCGGGCGCAGCGAGATCGGCCTCGCCATCGTGGAGCGGCTCGTCCGTGATGGGGCCCGTCGGGTCGTGCTGGCCGCGCGCGGCGAGGCGGAGGCCGCGGCCGTACGGCTGAAGGGCCTCGGCGCCGACGTCCACGTGCTGCACTTCGACGCGACCGAGCCGGAGACGCACGAGCAGGTCATCGCCTCCGCCGCCCAGTTCGCCGGGGACCTCGACGTCGTCGTCGCGGCCTTCGGCGTGCTGGGGGACCAGGCGGCGTACGAGGCCGACCCGGTGTCGGCGGCCCGCTCCGTGGCGGTCAACCTAGGCGGTCACGTGTCGGCGGGACTGTTCGCCGCTCGCCGGCTGCGCGAGCAGGGCCACGGCACGCTCGTCGTCCTGTCGTCAGTGGCCGGCGTGCGCGTGCGGCGGGCCAACTTCGTGTACGGGGCGGCGAAGGCGGGCCTGGACGGCTTCGCCCAGGGCCTCGGCGACGCCCTGCACGGCTCCGGCGTCCGCGTGATGGTCGTACGCCCGGGGTTCGTCACCGGGCGGATGACGGCGGGAATGCCGCCCGCCCCCATGGCCACCACGCCGGGAGCGGTCGCCGACACCGTGGCCGAGGGCCTGCGCGGCGGCGCCGAGACGGTCTGGGTGCCGGGCAAGCTCCGCCCGGCCTTCGCGCTGATGCGCGCACTTCCCCGATCACTATGGCGCCGCATGCCTCGCTAGAACATGTTCTAGTGGTGGGAGAACACCGAGTTACTTGTGAGTAGACAGGTGCTCTCGCCTGCCGGAACGGCCCTACAAAGTAGAACGCGTTCTACACTCGCCCGGCCGTACTGAGGGCTCCCCATGCCCGATCCGCGGCCGGCCGACGAAGAGGATCGCCCCCGCCAGCGCTAGGAGTGACCTCGGCAACCGGCTCACCCGCCTCGGCCCTCCCGACACCTGCCCCGCCGGTTGGAGGCCGACCTGCCGCAGGGGGCGACGAGGTGACAGCAGCGCTGACGGTGACATCTGCCACCACTGGGACCGTGGCAGCGGTACATGACTTCTGATCTCGTGTACGTCCGCACAAAAGCGGGGTGTCATGGTCCCCAATCGCTGAATCTAGGGAAGAGCATCAGGGCGCAGTACTTCTTCGCGGAGGATCCGTGCCAGGTCTTTGGTTTCCGCGTTGTGGCTGGTCTGACGCCGGACTTCTTTGCGAATGGATTCTAGAACCACCTCCGACAAGACCACTTGAGCGAGAGCCCTGGGAGACGTTGCGGCGCGAGCCTTCCAGAGATCATCGATCAGGCGCCGCTTGAACGCATCTTTGCTCAAGTAAAACAGTGAATCCGTCTTGGCGGCTAAGCTGGTGTCGCCGAGCAAATCGACATCAAGCGCAAGGTCGATGATGACTGGCAGGCCGCCCGTCATGTGGTAAACCTGCCACACTTGGCCGTTGGTGAGAATCATCCATTCCACGCCCTCATTCACCGCGTACATCTGTACCTGTCGCAAGTGCTTGACGCCGAGCTTCTGAGTACAGCGCTTGACCTCGATGAAAGCTACGAGCTGCTTGTCGACGCGGACGCCGTAGTCGGCGAACTCACCCTTCACCTGGTATTCGGTGGTCAGTTCCTCGTACTTGTCGTATCCCAGTCCGTCACAGAGGAAGTCGGTCACCAGGAGGCGAGTGTCCCCCTCGTTGGCATCCCTGGCGACGAGGTCTGCGAGAGGCTTTGAATAGCGTCGGATGGCTGCTCGGACGCGATCACGAGCGTCTGTCTCCCACTTGGGAGCGGTTCGCGACGGAGATGCCTTCTTCGCGAGTGTCGGTTCAGGATTCGAGATCTTCGTGGAGGATGACAGAGTGGCCGCGTGGTCCGTAGTAGATGTCATATCTGCCGCCTGCTCACCCATGTTGCCCGCCCTTGTCTCTGGTATCGCGACAACGCAGGATAGGGGCAAGCCTTCCGGCGGCGCAGGTGATTGCAGATCTCGATATAGGTCGTCCCGGGGCGTTCTTGAGGTGAAAGCTCATCTAGGACAGGTGGCTGCGTCCCTTTTGATGTAGATAACACTCTTTTAGGCTTCAGATCTGGTGTTCCAGGTATCAGAACAGGAGTTCGCCGAGGAGCTGTACCGCGCCGGCAGCACGGGGCGGTATGCGAATCTGATCCGCGTGCTCGAGGCGACACTGAAATGCTCACAGGCGCAGCGTCCGGCGTCATCCTGGGGAGGTCCTAGCAGAATGAAGCAGCCAGCCTCGATCGCCCGCTGGCGACGCTGGCTTCCTGGGCCGGAGAGCGTCTGGTAAGTGATCGCGGTCGGTGCGGTTGACTGATCGTGCATGGTGAGACGTGGTGAGCTGACCGATAGGGCCTGGCAGCGGATAGAGCCGCTGCGGCGGCCTGCCATGGACGGGCATCTACGGCTCGTCTCATCGGTGGAGGTTGTCCCCGCACCCTCCCAGACCAGCTGGATGCCGACGTGCCCGGACGAGTTGCTGGGGTGATCGCCGGCATCGGCGAGACGTGATTTGTGGACATCAGATGGGCAGTTCGCACCAGGTGGTGAGGACTGATCGCGCCTGGTCAAAGCAGGGGTGTAGGCAGTGCCTCCCGGCACATAGGTCGGTCACCGTCCCGTCTGAGATCACGTCCCGCAGAGTGGTGGATTTCTCGCCTGCCCAGCCCTGTTTACCCTGGTAGGCGACACGGCCAAGATCGTTGATCCACCACTCGGCGGGACGCCATCCCCGTCCCCTGCCGTCGTCCCCCCTCGGGGAGCGGGCCGGTTGCGGGGGGCAAGGCGCGGCCGTGAGGTGTCGGGGTGACAATGCCGGAGGCGAGGTCGCCGGCATTCATGCCGAGCGGCGGCTCGCGTGGTCGGATCGTTGGCCGCGGGCCCGCTGGAGTTCGGTGTTGAGACGTAGGGCTTCGGCGAGCTGGTCTTCCAGGATGATGATGCGGCAGGCGGCCTCCAGGGCGGTGCCCTGGTCGACCAGTTCGCGGGCGCGGGCGGCCAGGCGCAGCTGGTAGCGCGAGAAGCGGCGGTGGCCGCCCTCGGAGCGCTGCGGCTCGATCAGTTTGGCGGCGCCCAGGTTACGCAGGAACGCCGGGGTGACGCCGAGGATCTCGGCGGCCCGGCCCATGCTGTAGGCGGGGTAGTCTTCATCGTCGAACCGGTGACCGGAGATGTCACTCGGCGTGGCGGGGAGCTCATCGGCTCTTCCCGCGGTGTCGGCCTTGCTGGCCGTTTCAGCCTTATCGGCGGTGTCACGGAGCGTGGGCTCCGAGCGGACGGCCGATGCCATCGGTGCTTGATCCATACAACCTTCCCACAATGCCAACAGGGGCCCCCGCGGCCGGGTGGCCCCGGGGCCCGAGC